>JADYYY010000001.1 GCA_020853395.1 Acidobacteriota bacterium | reverse complement strand
TTCGAGCCCAGGTAAGGTTCTTCGCGTTGCGTCGAATTGAACCACATGCTCCACCGCTTGTGCGGGCCCCCGTCAATTCCTTTGAGTTTCAGCCTTGCGACCGTACTCCCCAGGCGGACTGCTTATCGCGTTAACTTCGGCACGGCAGGGATCGATACCCGCCACACCAAGCATTCATCGTTTAGGGCCAGGACTACCGGGGTATCTAATCCCGTTTGCTCCCCTGGCTTTCGTTCCTCAGTGTCAGTAGCAGTCCAGAACGCCGCCTTCGCCACCGGTGTTCCTCCAGATATCTACGCATTTCACCGCTACACCTGGAATTCCGCGTTCCTCTCCTGCACTCAAGCCGATCAGTCTCAGACGCAGTTCCCCAGTTGAGCTGAGGGATTTCACGTCTGACTTAGCCGGCCACCTACGAACCCTTTACGCCCAGTAATTCCGAACAACGCTTGCCCCCCCCGTATTACCGCGGCTGCTGGCACGGAGTTAGCCGGGGCTTCTTCTTCCGATACTGTCAGCGTGCCGGCGTATTGGGCCGGCACGTGTTCATCTCGATCGAAAGGAGTTTACGACCCGAAGGTCTTCATCCTCCACGCGGCGTTGCGTCGTCAGGCTTGCGCCCATTGCGAACAATTCCCTACTGCTGCCTCCCGTAGGAGTCTGGGCCGTGTCTCAGTCCCAGTGTGTCCGTCCGCCCTCTCAGGCCGGATACCGATCGAAGCCTTGGTGGGCCGTGACCCCACCAACTAGCTAATCGGACGCAGGCCCCTCTTCAAGCGTCAGGTCTTGCGATCCCCGACTTTGATGTCCGTGTATCCAAACACGGGATGTCATGCGGTATTAGCCCTCCTTTCGGAAGGTTATCCCCCACTCGAAGGTAGGTCGCCCACGCGTTACTCACCCGTTTGCCACTCTACTTGCCCCTTGCGGGGCTTTCGCGTTCGACTTGCATGTATTAGGCACGCCGCCAGCGTTGATTCTGAGCCAGGATCAAACTCTCAAGTTAAATTCGTTCCGCCTTCGTGCGCCGCAGCCCAGCGGACAAGCCGCCAGGCCACGACACGTCAAGACGGAAACTCGTCCAACCCAAGCGCCTGTTGATTTGGCTCTCGGATCTTGAATCGCACCCGCTCCGCCCGACAGGGCTTTCTCCCTGCCTGTACCGCGGGCGAACCCGCGAGACGAAGTCGAGCCGATTCCACGTCAAGTGTAAGTCTGCTTCTGCCAGCCCTTGCACCTAACGGTGCTCGGGCGCGGCTTCGGCGAGACGCTGATACTCGACGGGCTGTGCTTGCACGTTCTATCTAGTTTTCAAAGAACCGGCGCGACCGGCTACCCGGCCCCGTCTTCTCGCGATTTCGCTCGAAGACGAACCTTTCAAACTTACGACAGACGGCCGCCCCTGTCAATCACTTTCTTTCAGGCCGCGTCCGGTTCACCAGACGACGCGACATCCACTCACGATGTCTTCCCGACGTGCTGTCGACGTCGACGATGGCGAACTACCTGGCGGGAGTCTTAGGCCCCGGCTGCACTCTGACAGCCGAGCGTCTTGCCCATCTCGCCTAGAGATCCGAAGTCTACGCTGGTTCCGCACTCCTGTCAAATGTGCGACAGGGCCAAATGATCTTCCGCCGCCGCACGCAGGAATGTTTCCCCGTCCGGCCGCCCCGCTCGCCAATCACACACGACCGTGTACGCGAAAGCGGCGCGGCGGCGCTCGTCGAAACGACTCGAACGTCAGCGATCCGCGATGGCCTTAGGGGACCAGACCAACCGAGGAGCCAGACTGATGGGCTATCTGGCTCCGTTGCGCCCTCGTGTAACGGTCACACTCAGAACGGCGGCCGACCGAAGTACCTGGCGATCACTTCCCCGACTCCGCGAGCCAAGTCGCGCACGGTCTCGACGCGCTCGCCTTGCATGGCGTGCACACCCCACCACAGTTCGCGGCCGTCACGAGTGCGGAGCAGACGCAGGTCCATGCCAACCACCGCCCGGCTGCGCGACCACTGGATGATGCCGAACCCCGTGCTGATCCGCGTGCGCGTCGTCCGTTCCGCAAACTCGAGCACGCGCGCCATCAGAATTCCGTCCGCCTGTCCGACTTTGCCCAACTCCACGAGGAAGTCCGTCGTGGCAACGCCCGTGTTGAGGTAGTTGCCGACGAACAGCCGGTACCGTTCAGACAGGTTTCGCTCGCGCAGAAGCTGCAGGGTGGCTTGCGACGACTGGATCGTCAGATCGGGCGTCGTCCGCTGCATCTCGCTGAGCAGATTGGCCTCGAGTAGCTGCGCTCCTTCCGGATAGTCCAGCTCGTTGGCAAACGGCAGGAGCAGCACCCGTTTGATGGTCGTCGAGGAGAAGCTCGGATCGACTTTGGAATCCAAAATGCGGGCGCGGACTTTCGGCCCGAGCCGGACCGGTTGCTGCGCTGCAAGAACGGCGACGGCCACACCGACGATCACCGCTGGCGGCAGAACGAGAGACGTAAGGCGACGAATATCCATCAGAAGGCCGGCCTTCCGACATACCGAGCCAGGACGTCGGCGACGTCCTGGCTGGCTTCCTGCAGATCCGTCGAACGCAGGTTCGCTGTCGAATCCCTGCCCCACCACACGCGGCGGGCATCCTTCACTCGATGAAGACTCATCTCGACGTCGAGAACGAGTCGGCCCCGGAGGTTCCCACACGTATTGATCTTGCCGAGGAGTACCGCGTCGATCTGCTGCTTGGCCCCGATCAATGTCAAGAAGTCCTGCCTGGACGTGCCCGTATTGAGATAGTCACCGAGGAACACGTTGAACTCGTCGTCGAGTTTCGACGACGTGATGAAGTTCATCAGCTCATCAGGCGCGACCACCTTGTACTCGGGGTGCTTCTGGCCCAGTTCGACCACGAGATGCTTGGCGAGGGTGCGCGAACAGTCGTTGAACTGTATGGCGTTGGCAAAAGGAAGCAGCGCAATGCGCGCGATCTTCGTGCTCTGGAATGCGGGATCGACCTTTGAGTCCGAGATGACCCGTGCGGTCGTTGGGCCGAGCTTCGGGGCCTGGGCGGCGAAGCTGCCAGCCGGCCACCCCGAGGCCAATAGCGGCAGGAGAGACGGTGCCGGGCTCTGGGCGAGGCCGGCATCCGACAGCGCGAGGACGCCGACCGCAGCCAGCAAGACTCTGACACTTGGAACGACACGCCGAGTCAACATCGAGGGGAGCTCCTGTCAACAATCGTGTGTTCGACGACGGAGTCCAACACGCCGTGCGCGTCGTCCGTCGACACGCCTCCATGCAACGCGGGCGCCGCGCGCGACCTCGTGCACTGGCCGTGTGAAGCAAAATCTAGCACCTATACGTTTTGAACATCAAGATATTTACAGGGTTTCGGCGGATCGCCGGGTCTCGAATACTCGGCTTGGTGGAAGACCTTCGTCGCTTGGTCGGAGCTCGTATCAGAACCTTGCGTCAGGCACGTGGCCTGACGCAGGAGAAACTCGGCGAGCTTGCCCGGCTGAGCTACAAGTTCATTGGCGAAATCGAGCGAGGTGCCGGGAACCCCACGCTCGATTCCCTTGCGCGTCTCGCAACCGCGCTCGACGTCAGCGTGGCAGATCTGGTGAGCCAGGATGAGACACTGCTGGTGCGTCGACTCTCCCCAAGCGACTATCAGATGGTGAGGGAGGCGCGAGATTCCCTGGAGTCGCTCCTCGGACGTCTGGAAGGACCAACGCCCCGCCGGAAGCGCCCCCGCCGCTAGCCTTCGACGACGACACGCACCGCCCGCCGGCCGACTTCGAGGAGCAGACGGGCTCCGGCCTGAACGCGCATTCTCGGATCCGTCGCCTTCGCTCGGTCGAGACGCACCGCGCCTTGCTCTATCTTGCGATACGCGTCGCTCATCGACGCAGCCATGCCGGCAGCAATCAGGATCTTCTGCAGGGAAACACCGTCTGCACCCGCGTGCGCCGTGATCTCGGCGAGCGCCGCTTCGACAATTTCGCCTCGCGCGAACCTGGCCTCGAAGGCATCAGCCGCCGCCGCGGCCTGCGCGGGGGAATGAAGATCGGCGACGATGCGCCGAGCCAGATCGACTTTGACGCGCTTCGGATGGACGTCGCCAGACGCCACATCCCGCTGCAAGTCAGCGATCTCCGTCGGCCCGAGATCCGTCAGCAGGACGTGGTACCGCCACATCAGCTCATCCGTGATGGACATGAGCTTGCCGAACATTTCGTCGGGCGGATCGGTCACGCCCACGTAGTTGCCGAGGCTCTTGGACATCTTCTCGACTCCGTCCAAGCCCTCGAGCAGCGGCATCGTCATCACGACCTGAGGCTCGAGGCCGTAGCCCGGCATGATGTCTCGACCGACGTTCAGGTTGAACAACTGGTCCGTGCCGCCCAGTTCCACGTCCGCACGCAGGAACACCGAATCGTACGCCTGCGCGAGCGGATAGAGAAACTCGTGCACCGCGATCGGCTTGCCCGACTCGTAACGCTGCTTGAAGTCCCGGCGCTCGAGCATCTGCGCGACGTTGTACTTCGCCGCAAGCCGAATCAGGCCTTCCGCGCCGAGCGGGACCATCCAGCGAGCGTTGAAATCGACGACCGTCTTCTCTGAATCGAGCACCTTGAAGACCTGCGACCGGTACGTCTCGGCGTTCTGCTGGATCTCCGCCGGCGTAAGCGGTGGCCGCGTTTTCGATCGGCCGGTGGGATCCCCAATCAATCCAGTGAAGTCGCCGATGAGAAACACGACGCGGTGGCCGAGGTTCTGGAAGTGCTTCATCTTTCGAAGCAGAACCGTGTGGCCCAAGTGCAGGTCTGGCGCCGTGGGATCGAAGCCCACCTTCACCGTCAGCGGCGTGCCGGTTGCCTGCGACCGCTCCAGCTTGGCCCCGAGCTCCGGCAGACGAACGACATCCACGCATCCTTTGGTGAGATAGGCCAGCTGCTCGGCGACGGTCATCGTCGAAGAGCTTACCGCACGGTGTTCTCGGGGCGCTCGAACACGACTCGTCGTCCGACGACCTGCCAGCGATCGTGCACGAGCCGGTCAATCGTCGCCGGATACAGCGTGTGCTCGGCCGCGAGAATCCGCGCGGACAACGATTCCACCGAGTCGTCGTCAAGGACGGGGACTGCTTGTTGCGCCACGATTGGGCCAGCGTCGAGGCCCGCGTTGACCAGATGGACCGTGGCGCCGCTGACCTTCACCCCATGTTCCAGCGCCTGGCGCTGCGCGTTGACGCCAGGAAAGGCTGGCAGCAGCGACGGATGGATGTTGACGACGCCGAGCGGGAACGCGGCACAGAACGCCGGGCCGAGCAGCCGCATGAACCCCGCGAGACAGACCAGCCCCACGTCATGGCGGCGAAGGACGTCGCCGAGCGCCCGATCGTAGGCGTCGCGCTCCGCGTACTCGCGGTGCGGGAGGACTACGGTCGTGATGCCTGCCGCGGCGGCCGTGACCAGCCCCGGGGCTCCAGGCACATTGGAGACAACCACCTCGATTGCGGCGCGCAACTCGCCCGAGCGCGTCGCGTCCAGCATCGCGCGCAGGTTCGATCCACGGCCCGATATCAGCACGCCCAAACGTTCGCGTCTTATCCGCACGACTTCTGCCGCCTGAGGTCCTTCACTCCCGCGCTCTGGCACTACGGTTGCTAGTGAGGGCAGTCATGACGCCATCGACAACATCGCCGGACTCCAGATTCTTCCACGCGACGCTACTCGTCGGACCAGAGCACGTGCTCTTGAGACGACAGGATTATCGAGACTTCGTGGGGGCGCTGGCCGAGTCGCTCCAGCGGAGGCCTGTTCGGCTCATTGCCTACTGTCTCTTGACTGACGAGTGTCATCTCGTCGTGGGTCCGACGGTGCCCGCCGCCGTACGCGCGACCATGGCAGGGGTAGGGACTACCCGCCCATTGCGATCCCGCACGAGACGGTGGTCCGCGAGGGCGAGCCTACAATTGCGGAGCTTGAACACGACGTGGGCTCTCGTCGACGCCGCGCGATCCGTCGAGGCGCGTGCGCTCGGGCGACGCCTGGTGAGGCGGGCGCAGGACTGGCCGTGGAGCAGCCTCGGCAATCGCCTTCGCTCCGAAGGCGTCCTGCCGCTCGTGTCCACGCCGTTTCTGTCCTCACGCGCATGGGTCGAGTACGTGAACGCGTCGTCAGCCGCGCGAGGCGACCTCGCCGAGCACCCAGGCGTGCTCGCCAACCGCCTGCAGGCGATCCACCAAGACGACGGCGTCGTCCGGACCGCACACCAGAATCAGTCCGACGCCCATGTTGAACGCGCGAAACATCTCTGCCTCGGAGATGCGGCCGGCCCGCTGGAGCCAGGAAAACAACGGCGGAATGACCCAGCTCTGTCGATCGAGTGAGTAACCGAGCGAATCGGGAAGAATACGAGGGAGATTCTCAGGAATGCCGCCGCCGGTGATGTGCGCCATGCCTTTGATGAGCCCCGTGCCGAGAAGCGGCAGAACCGCTTGCAGGTAGCTTCGATGCGGCCGAAGAAGCGCCGCTCCCACGGTTTCGCCGAGCTCGTCGACCCGGCTATCGGGCCCAAGGCCCTGGAGTTCGAAGACGATCTTGCGAGCCAGCGAGTAGCCGTTGGTATGGAGTCCGGTCGACGGGAGCGCCACGAGGCGGTCACCGGCGGCGATCCCACGGCCATCGATCACGCCATTGCGCGCGACGACACCCACGATGAAGCCTGCGAGATCGTATTCGCCGTCCGCGTAGAACCCCGGCATTTCCGCCGTCTCTCCGCCGAGCAGTGCGCAGCCGTTGGCTTCGCATGCGCGCGCCATGCCGGCCACGATCCGTTCCGCGACATCCGGCGCCAGCCGTGCGGTCGCCAAGTAGTCGAGGAAGAACAGCGGCCGCGCCCCCTGCACGAGGATGTCGTTGACGCAGTGGTTGACGAGATCTTCGCCCACCGTATCGTGAATGCCGGTCATGAACGCGAGTTTCAGCTTGGTGCCGACACCATCCGCACTCGCCACGAGGACGGGATCCGGAACGTCAGCGCCGAGCGCGAACAGCCCGCCAAAGGATCCGACGCCGGACAACACGCCCGGCGTGTAGGTCCGGCGCGCCAGCATCTTGATTCGTCGCACGGCTTCGTTGCCCGCCTCGATGTCCACTCCGGCTTGACGGTAGTCAACGCTCATCAGAACTCCAATGCCGCGAGGAGCACGTCGGCGGTGCGTCGGCGCACGGTGCCGGCCGCCGACGCCCAGTACTGTCGTCGCAGCTCTGCGTAGAACCGCTCTTCCTCGAATTCCTCCGATAGCATGTCGAACGCGTCGCGCAGGACCTCGAGGTCGGGAGGTCGCAGTCCACGCCGCTCCAGTGCATCGACCATCATCGCTGGACTGCGAAGGGCGAGCAGACCGGCGACGAGGGCAATTGGAGACCGGACGCGCTCGAGCGAGGTGTTTCCCGTGTCCAGCAAGATATCGAGCGCAGACCGATCGCCCGCGCCCGCGAGCATGCCAAGCGCGTGTACTGCGCTCCTCACGACAGGGGGATCGTCGGCCGAAATGGCGTACGCGAGCGTCCGTTCGAGATACGCGCGCTGTTCGTCGCACTGCACGCCGAGCAGGCAGAACGTCGCGGCCAGCGTCGGCTGGACGGCAGTCCCGACGCGCGGCTGCAGCTCTCGCAGAGCCGTGATCGTCGTCTTGTCACCAATCTTCCCAACCGCCGTGAAGGCATCGTCCTGCAAAGGGCCGTCGAGACGAGCGACGTCCAGAATGGCCGGCAGGGCGACCCGTGTCTTGTGATCGCCAAGCGCCTCGATGACGGCGCCGCGGAACATGTCTTCACCCTTCGACACGAGCGGAAGCAGCGCAGCGCTCGCACGCGGGTCGCCAGACTGCGCCGCGATGGCTCTCGTCAGCGCGGGCCTGACGAATTCGGAGCGCTCCGTGTTCAACGCGGCAATCAGGGCGGCCAGCACGTTCCGGTCGGGATGGTGCTCGAACCATTGATAGGCCGCGGCCCGCACGCGATCGTTCGAATCAGCGAGCAGATCGCGCGTGACGCGGCCAGCGGCCGTCTCGTCGAGGCCACTCAAGAGCACGAGAGCGCGGAATCGCACGTAGCTGTCGCGGTGAGACCGAGCGGCACGTTCGAGCGCGGGGACGGCCACGGCCGCCGACGCGCGACGAAGCGTCCGCGCCGCATCAACGCGCACCTGAAAGTCGTACGCGCCGAGCCGGTCGATCGCAGTCGCCACCTCCGGCTGGCCAGTCGGCAGCGCATGAGCAGGAACGAGCGAGACGCTGGCGAGGAGCAGAATGCCGACCGCGACGCGCACGACGCTCACTCCGCCAGCTTGAGCGCCAGTTGCAGGTAGGCCGCTTCGTCCTGCGGGAACGCCACGGGGTACGTGCCCGTGTAGCACGACGTGCAGTAGGACGAGCGCTTCGATCCGACTGCCGACAGCAGCCCTTCGAGGCTCAGATAGCCGAGCGTATCGGCACCGATGTACCGCCGGATTTCCTCGAGCGAATGGGTCGCGGCGATGAGCTCCGACCGCCTCGGCGTGTCGACGCCGTAGAAACACGGCGAGATGGTGGGCGGGCAACTGATGCGCATGTGCACTTCGACCGCGCCGGCCGATCGCACCATCTTGACGATCTTGCGGCTCGTCGTGCCACGCACCAGCGAATCGTCGACGAGGACAACGCGCTTGCCCTGCAGGATGCTCTTGACCGGATTCAGCTTCACACGGACGCCGAAGTGCCGGATCGACTGATGCGGCTCGATGAACGTGCGGCCGACGTAGTGGTTCCGGATCAGCCCCATGCGCAGGGGGCCACCCGATTCCTCGGCGAATCCAGTTGCCGCGCAGACGCCGGAGTCCGGAATCGGCACGACGACGTCGGCGGGCGCGGGCTGTTCCCGGGCCAGGCGACGTCCGAGCTCGGTCCGCACCTCGTTGACGCTCTGGCCGAAAACGTAGGAGTCGGGCCGAGCGAAGTACACGTGCTCGAAGATGCAGTGCGCGGCCTGGGCTGGCAGGAACGGGCGATGAGAGCTCAGGCCGTTCGGACCGATGACCAGCATTTCGCCTGGCTCGATGTCTCGCACCCACTCGGCGTCGATCAAGTCGAGCGCGCAAGTCTCCGACGACACGATGTAGGTATCGCCGCGGCGGCCCAGCGTCAGCGGCCTGAAGCCGTGCGGGTCCCGCACGGCGATGAGCCGATCCTTCGTGAGCAGCACCAAAGAGAACGCGCCCTGCGCCTGTGAGACGGATTCGACGAGCGCCTGCTCGACCGTCTTCGCCTTCGAACGCGCGTACAGATGGAGCAGGACCTCCGTATCGCTCGTCGTCTGGAAGATCGAGCCCTGGCGGACGAGGTGCTCCCGCAGGTCCTGCGCGTTCACGAGATTGCCGTTGTGCCCGATGGCGATCTCCCCGTGCGCGCAGTCGATCAGAATGGGCTGCGCGTTCTTGATCCCGCTTTCGCCCGCCGTCGAGTAGCGCACATGGCCGATCGCGCTCGTGCCGTTCAGCCGGGCGAACGTCTCCTCCGAAAAGCTGTCCGCGACATAGCCCACAGCCTTGTGGATCTGCAGCCGCTCGCCGTCGGACGTGGCGATCCCCACGCTCTCCTGGCCGCGGTGTTGAAGCGCGTACAGGCCCAAATACGTGAGATTCGCGGCTTCGGGATGCCCGTAGACGCCGAAGACGCCGCACTCCTCACGGAACTTGTCCATAGCCATCAGTTGAGATGCCAGCCCCCCTGGCGCCGGTGTCGCCGCCGCGGCACCACGCCCGCCCGGTCGCATGCCGGCAGCATCGTCGGACCGGTCAGCGCAGCGCCTCCGCGGGTTGAACCTCGCCCGCGAACACCCGCCGGAAGATCGCGTCGACGTTCTTCAACTGCACCGACAGGTCGAACGCATCCTCGATCACGCCGGGTGAGACGTGCGCCCGCACGTCGGGATCGGCGAGCAGCAGCTCCTTGAAGTCCCGCTGCTCGTGAAACGAACGCATCGCATTGCGCTGCACCCATCCATAGGCCTGCTCGCGGGAGATGCCGTGCTTGGCCAGCTCGAGCAACACGGACCCCGAGAAGACGACGCCCCGCGATCGCCGCAGGTTCTCCAGCATGCGCTCCGGATAGACCACCATGCCGGTCACGATGCGGGTGAACCGGCGAAGCATGTGATCGAGCGCGATGAAGCTGTCGGGCAGGATGATGCGCTCGACCGACGAGTGCGAGATGTCGCGCTCGTGCCAGAGCGCGACGTTCTCGAGCGCGGCCAGGGCGTTGGCACGGACGAGACGGGCCAGCCCAGAAATCTGCTCGCAACCAACCGGATTCCGCTTGTGCGGCATCGCGGACGAACCCTTTTGCCCTTGAGCAAACGGCTCTTCGACCTCGCCAATCTCCGTCTTCTGGAGCCCGCGAATCTCGAGCGCGAACTTCTCGAGTGACGCCGCGAGGATGGCCAGCGCTGTGACGAGCTCCGCATGTCGATCACGCTGGATCACCTGCGACGACACGGGCGCTGGCGTCAGCCCGAGCCGCCGGCATACGGCCTCCTCGACCTCAGGGTCCAGATGCGCGAACATGCCCACGGCGCCCGACAGCTTGCCGACCGAGACCGTCTCGCGCGCCTGAACCACGCGACGCCGGTCCCGCTGCAATTCGGCATGCCACAGCGCGAGCTTCACGCCGAATGTCATCGGCTCGGCGTGCACGCCATGCGTGCGCCCGATCATCGGCGTCCGCCGATGCTCCTCCGCGCGGCACGCCACGGCCTCCATCAGGCGATCGACATCCCGCAGGATGACGTCGCACGCCTGCCGCATCTGCAGCGCCAGCGCGGTATCGACGACATCCGACGAGGTCAGGCCGAAGTGCAGCCAGCGCGCCGCAGGCCCGACGCGCTCGGCCACCGCCGTCGTGAAGGCGATGACGTCGTGCTGAGTCGTCTTCTCGATCTCCTCGATGCGCGCGACGTCGAACGCCGCGCGCTCGCGCAGCGTCCGCGCGTCTTCGGCAGGCACGACGCCAAGGGCCGCCAGGGTGTCGGTCGCGGCCAGCTCGACCTCGAGCCACGCGTCGTAGCGGCGCGTCTCCGTCCAGACGGCCCCCATCTCCGGGTGGGTGTATCGAGGAATCATCCCAGCCCCTGCAGCCGGTCGAGCGTGAGACCGGCGTCGCGCGGTCCAACGACCGTCGCCATGACCTCGCCTTCACGGAAGAGATCCGCCGCCACCCGCCGCACGTCATCACGCGAGACGTCATCGATCGCCGCGAGCAGTTCGTCGAGCGAGAAGTGCCTGCCGAAGTAGATCTCGTGCCGCGCAAGCTGGGACATCCGGCTGGACGTATTCTCCAGGCTCAACATGAGGCTGCCCTTCAAGTGATCCTTCGCCCGCTGCAGCTCCTCGGCCGGGACCGGATCCTGTCGAAGGAGCCGTAGTTCCGCCAGCGTCAGATCGACCACTTCGCCGACCTTCTCGGTCGCGCACCCGGCGTACACGGTGATCGCGCCCGCATCGCTGTAGCTCGTGAGGTTGCTGAAGACCGAATACGCGAGCCCGCGATCCTCGCGGACGTGCTGAAACAGCCGCGAGCTCATCGAGCCGCCGAGAATCGTGTTCAGCACGTACAACGCATGCCGATCGCGATGTGCCTGTTCATACGAGGGCGTGCCCAGACAGATGTGGCTCTGCTCGATTTCCTTGTGCCTGACGACGACGCCGGGCGTGACGGCAGGCGGCGTGTCACCCAGCCGAGGCCCGCCGGCTGGTACCTGGGCAAACGCGTCTTCGACCAGCGTGCGGAGCGCGGCGTGCTCGAAGTGCCCCGCGGCGGCGACGACCAGGTTCGGCGCCACGTAGGTTCGCCCGAAGTAGTCTCGCAATCGCGTCGAGTCGAACGACTCCACGGTCTCGGGCGTGCCGAGGATGGGCCGGCCGAGCGGGTGACGCGACCAGAACTGCTGCGCGAACACCTCGTGAACGAGATCGTCCGGCGCGTCCTCCACCATCTTGATCTCTTCCAAGATGACGCTCTGCTCGCGCGCCACGTCGTCGGACGCAAAGGCGGGCCGCATCACGAGGTCGCTGAGCAGGTCGATGGCGAGCGGCAGATGCTCGTCGAGCACCTTGATGTAGTAGCCGGCGTACTCCTTGGACGTGAACGCGTCCATCTGGCCGCCGATCGAATCGATCGTCTGAGCGATGACCTGGGCGGACCGGCTGGTCGTGCCCTTGAAGAGCATGTGCTCGACGAAGTGCGCCATGCCGCTCTCGACGTCCGACTCGTGGCGCGATCCACGCGTGAGCCAGACGCCGACGCTCACCGAACGGACGTGAGGCATGGCCTCCGTCGTCAAACGCAGGCCATTCGGCAACGTCTCGGCGGTCACCATCGGGACGGGTCGGCCGGCCGAACGACGGCGCCGCACGGCAGCAGAGACGCTAAATTGTTCATAGAGTGAGAGTTACGAGACGCCCTCAAGAGCTCGATGATACCATGAGCTCAGGGACCATTTCCACCGTCATGAATCTCGCGGCCCTCGAACGATTGGAGCTGGAAGCGGCGGCGGTGGCCCTTGGCGGCAAACCGTTTCACGGCCGCCAGATCTTCCGGTGGATTCACCGCCGTGCCGCGGACGACTTCCAGGCGATGACCGATCTGCCGGCCCCCATGCGATCGGCGCTGGCCGCGACCCACTGCATCGACCGCCCGATCGTGGACGCCGAGCAGCGGTCCAGCGACGGCACCACGAAGTTCAGGCTGCGGTTGAACGACGGTCGCCATATCGAGGCGGTGTACATCCCCGACACACCGCGCCAGACGTTCTGCATCTCGACACAAGTCGGCTGCGCCATGGCCTGCGGATTCTGCCTGACCGGCAAGATGGGCCTGGTTCGCCATCTCGCTGCCGGGGAAATCGTCGGCCAGGTCGAGGCGCTCGCCCGGGCGACGTCGCTGGCGGGCGCGTCGTTCAACGTCGTGCTGATGGGCATGGGCGAGCCGCTGCACAACTACGACGCGACGATGAAGGCGCTGAGAATCCTCGGCGATCCCGAGGGGATGGCCGTGCCCTTCCGGCGGATCACGCTCTCGACCGTCGGGGTCGTGCCCGCGCTCGAGCGGCTGGCGAAGGAATCCGAAATCCCGAATCTCGCCATCTCGCTGCACGCGACGACGGACGAGCAGCGCGATCAGCTCGTCCCGATCAACCGCCGGCACGACCTCTCCGCGCTGATCGAGACCTGCCGCCGCTTCCCGCTGCAGGCCCGCCGCCGGATTACGTTCGAGTACGTCCTGCTCGCCGGCGTGAACGACTCACCCGACGACGCGCGCCGCCTCGTCGGGCTGCTCAACGGCATCAGGGCCAAGGTCAACTTGCTGCCACTCAACGAGGCCGCCGGCATCCCGTTCAGGCGGCCGTCCGACGATCGGGTCAACGCGTTTGCGAGGATCCTCGCCGGCCGCGGCGTCACGGTCTCGGTCCGGAAGAGCCGCGGGCGTGACATCAGGGCCGCGTGCGGTCAACTCATCGTGGAAGGTCACCGCGCGTCGGCCGGCGAGACGCTGGCGGCGCGGCTGGCGACGTCGCCGCGTTAGCGCCGCGCCGCATCGAGCCGCTGGGCCGCCTGCTCCACCTTCTCTTCGAGGCGACGTTTGTACGTCCGGAGGCGCTCGGCAACGGCCGGGTCGCCGAGCGCAATCATCTGCGCGGCGAGCACGCCGGCATTGGTCGCCCCCGGCTTGCCAATCGCCACGGTCGCGACCGGCACGCCGGGCGGCATCTGCACGGTCGACAGCAGCGCATCCAGGCCCTTCAGCGCGGACGAATCGATCGGCACGCCGACCACCGGCAGCGTCGTGTGCGCCGCCACGACGCCGGCCAGATGCGCCGCGGCGCCGGCGCCGACGATGAACACCTGCACGCCCTGCTGATGGGCCTCGTCGACCAGACGCAGCACGCGCGCCGGCGAACGATGCGCCGAGGCGACCGTCATGCTGGATTCGATCCCGAGTTCCGTCAGGACATCAGCCGCCGCCGACATGACCGGCGCGTCCGAGTCGGACCCCATGAGAATCAACACTCGCGTCACGCGCGAACCTCCGACTCGGCGGCGACGGCTTTGCGCCCGATGTCGCGCCGAAACTGCATCCCGTTGAACTGGATCTCGCCGACGGCCCGATAGGCCGTCTCCATCGCGCTGCGAAACGTCGCGCCGCGGCCGACGACCGTCAGGACCCGTCCGCCCGCGGTCACGATTCGGCCGTCCATCTGCCGCGTGCCGGCATGGAAAACGAGCGCGTCCGGAACCGCGGCCGCGCGCCGCAACCCGTCAATCGGCTGGCCCGATTCGGCGCTCGCCGGATATCCGCCGGACGCGACCACCACGCCGACGAAGCGATCGACGGACGGGGCGAGCGTGCCACCCTGCACGCAGCCATTCGCCGCCGCAAGAAGCGTCGAGGCCAGCGGTCCCTGAAGCTGCGGCAGAATCACCTGGGCTTCAGGATCGCCAAACCGCACGTTGAACTCGATCACCTTCGGGCCGGCAGGCGTCAGCATCAGCCCCGCATACAGGAAGCCGATGAACGGATGGCCTTCGCGGCGCATGCCTTCGAGGACCGGATCGACAATCCGCGCCTGGATCGTCGCGGCAAGATCAGGCGACACGAGCGGGCTCGGCGCAAACGCGCCCATCCCCCCCGTGTTCGGCCCCCGGTCGTCGTCCCAGATCCGTTTGTGATCCTGGGCGGTGCCGAGAGGCACGGCCCGCGTGCCGTCGCACAGGACGAAAAACGACACCTCCGGTCCTGCCAGGCACTCCTCGATCACCAGGAGCGCGCCAGCGTCGCCGAACTGCCGCTCGACCATCGCGGCATCCACCGCCGCATCCGCCTCTTCACGCGCCATGGCGACGACGACACCCTTGCCTGCGGCAAGACCGTCCGCCTTCAACACGACCGGGTAGCCGAACTCGCCGCTCGCGAGCGTGGCGCGGGCGGCACCGGCGGAGTCGCAGACGCGGAATCGCGCCGTCGGCACGCCATGCCTGGCCATGAAGTTCTTGGCGAATGCCTTCGAGCACTCGAGCTGCGCACTCTGGCGCGACGGTCCAAGAATCGGACGGCCATGGGCGCGGAAGAGATCGGCCGTCCCACGATCGAGGATGGCCTCGGGCCCCACGACGGTGAGGTCGACGGCTTCTGCCTCCGCCAGCCCGAGCATGGCCGCCGGATCGGAGGTATCGACCGGCCGCAGCCTGGCGACCTCCCCAATCCCCGGGTTCCCAGGCGCAGCGATGACTTCCGAGACCTCCCGGTCCTGGCGGAGCCGCCACGCCAATGCATGCTCGCGCCCACCGGTTCCGAGAACGAGGACTCTCACGGCGACGATTCTAGCCCGGACGCACGGTTCCGCCGGCCCGTCCGGCGCTCTTCGGGCGCGGACGACAGCACGGGGGCGCCGTGGTAACCTACCGTGCTGCCCGTGTCATCAGCGGGCCAGCCAGTCCAGCGGGAAAGGGGGTGTCGTACCGTGGCGGAAGTCAAGATCCAGGAAGGCGAGTCCATCGAGAGTGCCCTCCGGCGCTTCAAGCGCAAGGTTCAGCAGGAGGACATCATCAAGGACATCAAGAAGCACTCGTTCTACCTCAAGCCCGGCGACAAGCGGCGCGCGAAGCAAGCGCTCGCGCGCAAGCGCTCCCGCAAGAAACAGCGGCGAGAGCTGGAGTAGCGGGCACCAGCTGGGGGCCTTGTGGAATTGCCGCACAGCCCCTAGACTGAGGGCGTTTTTTCCGACAATGGTCGGGCGGTGTCGAGTGTCCCCGTCCCTGCGGGATGCCGGCGCGGTCAATGATTCAGCGGCGCTGAAGCGGCTGCGGTAGAGGAGTTTCGCATGCAGATCGAGGAACGAGTCGTCGACGGTGTGACGATTCTCGACCTGAAGGGCAAGATCACGCTCGGTGAAGGCGACGAAGCCCTGAAGGACAAGATCAATTCGCTCGTCCAGCAGGACCGCCGCCGGATTCTGCTCAATTTCGCCCAGGTGCCGTACATCGACAGCGCCGGCCTCGGCGAGGTCGTCCGGACCTACACGACCGTGAGCCGTCAGGGTGGCCAGTTGAAGCTGGTGAACCTCACCAAGCGGATCACGGACCTGCTCTCGATCACCAAGCTCCTCACGGTGTTCGAGACCTTCGATTCCGAAGCCGACGCACTCAAGACCTTCTCATAGACTATGAAGGGGCGTCTGCCCCGCTCATGGCGAGAGGTACCATCACGTCGGCCCGGCCGGGCAACGCCGCCCTGGCCGTGCACCTGCTCCGTTCGCTTCGCCCGCACCAGTGGACGAAGAACCTGATCGTGTTCGCCGGCCTGATCTTCGGGCTGGCGGACACGGAACACACCAGCACGATGAGCGACACCGAGGCGGTGGCTCGCGCGGTGCTGGCGTTCGCCGTCTTCTGTGTGTTGTCCGGCGTCGTCTACCTCATCAACGACGTCCGTGATGCCGATGCCGATCGCCGGCACCCGGTGAAGTCCAGACGGCCGATCGCGTCGGGCGCCCTGCCGGAGCGTGTCGCGGTGGGAGCCGCCGCGGTGCTGTCGACGGCGGCCGTCGCGACGGCGTTTCTCATCGGCCGCCCGTTCGGCCTGGTGGCGGCGATCTACCTCGTGCTGCTCGGCCTGTACTCCGCAACCCTGAAGCACATCGTCATCCTGGACGTGCTCACGATCGCGGTCGGGTTCGTGCTGCGCGCGATTGGCGGCGCCGTGGCGATCGACGTCTCGTTCAGCCACTGGCTGCTCCTGCTGACGCTGCTGCTCGCCCTGTTCCTCGCGCTCAGCAAGCGGCGCGCCGAGCTCGTCACGCTGGCGCAGGACGCCAGCGGCCATCGGCGCATCCTTGCCGAGTACAGCCCGTATCTGCTCGACCAGATGATCAGCGTCGTCACCGCGTCGACGCTCCTCGCCTACGCCTTCTATACAATCGATCCTGACACCGTGCGGAAGTTCGGCACCGATCGGCTGCTGTGGACGGTGCCGTTCCCGCTCTACGGCATCCTCCGGTACCTCTACCTGGTCCATCAGCGGTCGGGCGGAGGCAACCCGTCGGAGACGCTCCTGACCGATCGCCCCATCCTCGGGTGCGTCGCGCTCTGGGGGGCCGCGGTGATCCTGATTCTTTACGGTCCCTGGCGATAGGCCGGGACAACGAGGCCCATGGCACGCTCAAAGGTCGCACTGCTTCGCACCACGCCGGCAACGGTTCTCGAGGACTATCACCGGCTGCTCAACCTCGCCGACTACCAGCAGGAGATCGCCCGCGACGCCGATACGGCGCTGAAGGTCAACATCTCCTGGCATTTCTTCTTCCCCGGCTGCTCGACGACGCCGTGGCAGCTCGAAGGCGTCATCCGGGCGATGACGCGGGACGGCTACGACCCGGCGCTGATCCATGCCTGCCACAACCGGACGGTCGTCATCGACGCGCACTTCGGGGAACGCGAGAACAAGCAGGTCAACGTCGTCGAAGCGCACGGCCTCCGGAACGTGCACCTCTACGAGGGGAACGAAGACTGGATCAACATCAGGGACGCCGTCGGCGATCTGACGAAGAAGTTCCTCTGTCTGAACGAGGTCTACCCGGACGGGTTCATGATTCCCCGCCGGTTCATCGGCGAGAACATCATCCACCTGCCGACGGTGAAGACCCACGTCTTCACCACGACCACCGGCGCGATGAAGAACGCGTTCGGCGGGCTGCTCAACGAACGCCGTCACTGGACGCACCCGGTGATCCACGAGACGCTCGTGGACCTGCTGATGATCCAGAAGAAGATCCATCGCGGCGTGTTCGCCGTCATGGACGGCACGTTCGCCGGCGACGGTCCGGGACCGCGGTGCATGGTGCCGTACGCGAAGAACGTCATCCTCGCGAGCCGCGATCAGGTGGCGATCGACGCGGTGGCCGCGAAGCTCATGGGCTTCGATCCGCTGTCGATCAAGTTCATCCGGCTCGCGCACGATCTCGGCCTCGGCTGCGGCGACCCGCGCGAGATCGAGATCGTCGGCGACGCGGCGGCTGCCGCCGAGAACTGGCATTTCGCGGGGCCGTTCCGGAAGATGACCTTCGCCTCGCGAATGCAGCACAAGATCTACTGGGGGCCGATGAAGAAGCCGATCGAGTGGTCGCTGAAGACCGTGCTCGCTCCCTGGGCCTACATCGCCAGCGTGGTCTATCACGACAGCTTCTGGTACCCCGTCAAGGCGCGGACGATGATGCACGACGTGCTGGCGAGCCCGTGGGGGCGGCTCTTCCAGCACTGGGAGCAGGTGACGCCGGATGACCGCGGGTATCCGCGGATTCCCGGCGAGCCTGCCGAAATCAAGCGTACCGGCTGGCGCGCGCTGGCGAAGTCCGGCGCCATTCTGGCGACCTGCATCAAGGAAGCGCCGGAATTCGGGAGCCGCCGCCGCCACCGGCAGACCACCTAGCGCCACACGCGCCGGGAGCGAGGACCATGGGAGAGATCAACGTGCGGGCCGATGCGATCGACGTCGAGCAGATCATGCGACAGATCCGCGCCCGCATCCGGGAGAAACGCGGCGTCGACTACACGGAAGCCGAGCTGCAGCAGCTCGCGCAAGTGAAGCTGGAGACGTTCCTCGATCCGCGCGGCGTCCGCTCCGACCTCGTCGAGCGGTTTCGAGCCGAACGCACGGTGGCGCCGGCGCCGCCGAACTACGAGTTCGAGGAAGACACGCTGTTCGAGACGCACCGGGGTCCGCTCCGCGCGCTGCGTCGCCTGCTGCGCCCGATCCTGAAGCTGTTCTTCAACCCCGACAAGATCACCTCGGCGCTCCACGTCCAGGCTCGCGTGAACACGCAGGCCGAGCAGCGGCTGCGCCGGCTCGAGGATCGGGAGCCGCTCTACTACGAGCTCATCCACAACCTCACGGTCGAAGTCACGCGCCTCGGCATCGAAACGCACAACCTCCGGATGCGCGTGGAGTCGCTGTCGAGCCGGCTGGACTTCGACGAACGCCGGGCGCGATCGCTCGAGAGCACCGTCCAGTTCAAGCCGCAGCCTTCACGCCAGCCGGTTGCCGCCGTCGCAACGCCGGCCGCCGCGACCGAGCCGCAGGCCGCCGACAGCGCAGCCGCACCGGATGCGGGCGACAATGCGTCAGGCGAACGGCGCCGCCGGCGCCGCCGCCGTCGTCGCCGGCCGGGCCGCACGCTCGCCGACGGCGTGTCAGGGAGCGGCTCGCCATCGGAGGCGGGCGGGTCTGCAGAGGAGCCTGACGATCGAGCGGATGGCGACGACGGGCCGGACGGTGGCGACGGGCCGGACGACGCCGACGCCGCCGCGCAGTGAAGCTGGCGGTCGTCGTCCAGCGCTACGGCGCGGACATCAACGGCGGCGCGGAGCTGCACGCCCGCTACATCGCCGAACGCATGGCGCGCCACGCCGACGTGGACGTGTTCACCACGTGCGCGCGCGACTACGTCACGTGGGCCAACGAGCTGCCGGCCGGCACCGAGACGATCAACGGCATCCGGGTACGCCGGTTCGAAGTCAGCCGTCCGCGTGATCCCCACGACTTCGGCCGGCGATCGACTCGAGTCTTCGAACGCGTCCACTCGGTCGCCGACGAGCTGAAATGGCTCGACAGCGAGGGGCCGAAGAGCGAAGCGCTCGTACACGCGGTCGCGGCCGCCGCGGAGACGTTCGACTTCTTCCTGTTCTTCAGCTACCGCTACTATCACGCGTTCCACGGCGCACGGGCAGCCGCCGGCCGCGCGGTCCTCGTCCCCACGGCCGAACGGGATCCCGCTATCGGGCTCGCGATCTTTCCACCCGTGTTTCGCGGAGTCCGCGCGATCATGTTCAACTCCTTCGAGGAGCGCGCCATGATTCAGCACGTCAGCGGCCGCGAAGGCCCGGGCGTGGTCGTCGGTGTCGGATCGGAGATCCCGGACCGCACACAGCCATCGCGATTCAGGAAGCGGTTCGACGTCCGCCGTCCCTACGCGCTGTACATCGGGCGGATCGACGAGAACAAAGGGTGCGCGGAGCTGTTCTCGTACTTCGAGCGCTACGCGGCCGGCGCACGGCACGGCTTGGACCTCGTGCTCATCGGGTCGAGCGTACTGCCCGTGCCGTCACATCCGCGCATCCGTCATCTGGGCTTCCTTCCGGATGAAGACAAGTTCGATGCGCTCGCCGGCGCGGACCTGCTCATCATGCCGTCGCAGTTCGAGAGCCTGTCCATGGTCGCGCTCGAGGCCTGGGGTCTCGGCAGGCCGGTCCTCGCCAACGGGCGGTGCGACGTGCTGCGCGGTCAGGTGATCCGAAGCAACGGCGGGTTGTACTACGAGAACTTCGAGGAGTTCGCCGAGGCGCTGTATCTGCTGGAGGGAACGGGCCCGCTCGGAGCGGTGCTGGGGCGATCGGGCCGCGACTACTTCCGCCGGCACTACACATGGCCCGTCATCGAGCGCAAGTACCTCGACATGTTCGCGAGGCTCACGCGGGAGCCCGCGCCCGCGATGGAGCCGCTGCCGGGATGGCTGGCCCGCCGGCGGCGCCTCGTGCGCCCCGCAGACGAGGTGCTGGCCGAGATCCCGGCAGGCCCGGTGCTCGCATGACGGAACGGACCGGCAGCAGGCGGCGCGTTCACCAGATCCTCGCCACGCTCGGCTACGGCGATGCGATCGGCAACGAAGTCCTCGGCATCCGCCGCGCCCTTCTGCGCGCGGGCTTCGATTCGGAGATCATCGTCGAGACTGCCGATCCGCGGCTGGAGCACCTCACGGTGGACTACCGCGACATGGTGAACGAGCTCGCGGAAGACGATCTGCTCGTCCACCATTTCTCGCTTGGATCCCGCGCGTCGCGCACGGCCTTCGCGGTCCCGAGCCGGATGCTGCTCGTGTACCACAACATCACACCGCCCGAGTACTTCCTCGGCGTGCACGATCAACTCGTCCGGCAGTGCTACCACGGCCGCCGCGAACTGCTGCCCTACCGGTCACGGTGCGAGCTGGCGCTGGGAGACTCCGAGTTCAACCGGCAGGAGCTGGAAGCGCTCGGCTTCCCGCGCACTGCCGTCCTGCCCGTGGTCCCCGACTTCACGCATCTGTCGGTGCCAGCCGACCAGCGCATCCTCGACGCGTATGACGATGCCTGGACGAATCTCTTGTTCGTGGGCCGACTGATTCCGAACAAGCGGCCGGACAACCTCATTCGAATCTTCCATGCCTACAAGACGCTGTACAACCCGCGCTCGCGTCTGATCCTGGCGGGCTCGTACGGCGGCTTCGAGCAGTACCTCGCGCAACTGCACGGGCTCATCGCCCGCCTGGGCGTCGCCGACGTGGAGATCGTGGGCCAGGTGTCCAACGAGGAGCTGACGGCGTACTACGACGTCGCCGACGTGTTCCTCTGCGCGAGCGAGCACGAGGGCTTCTGCGTCCCGCTCATCGAGGCCTTCCACAAGCGCGTGCCGGTCGTCGCGCTGGCCTCGACGGCCGTGCCGGCCACGATGGACGGCGGCGGCATCCTGTACGACGCGCCGGACCCGCGACGCGTCGCCGCGATCGTGCACGAGGTCGTGGCGTCCGCCGACGTGGAGGACGACGTCCTGGCGCGGCAGGACGCCGCGCTGGCTCGTCTGCTGGCCCGCGACTTCTCCGGCCTCGTCGTGCGCTTCGTCGAGGACGCGCTCTCGGAACCGCGCCGGACGTCTCGGCCTCTGGTCGCACCTGGATTCTGGGACCAGTTCACGCTGGCGAACACGCTCGAAGAGATCCGGCAGACGAGGCCGGCGGCGTTCCGCGCCTTGCCGCTTCCGCCCGACGAGCGCGGCGCCATCGCGGACCTGGGACATCGCGCGTGATCGTCAACCAATGGATCCCCGCCGCGCATCGCGGCGATGCCGTGGGCGACAACGCCCGAGGTCTCCGCGATCTGTTCCGCCGCTGGGACCTCGAGTCGGAGATCTACGCGCTCACGATCGACGACGATCTGCGCGACGAGGTCAGGCCGTGGTCGCATCCCGAGGCGCGTGATGGAGACGTCACGATCCTGCACTTCGCGGTGCCGTCGCCGATGACCGCGGCGCTCGCGACCCTGCCCGGCACGCGGGCGCTCTGCTATCACAACGTGACGCCGGCGTCGTTCTTCGCGCCGTTCGACGCCGCGATGGCGCGGCTCGCGCTGATCGGCCGCCGCGAGCTCGCCTCGCTCGCCGATCGGGTCGACCTCGCGTTCGGCGTCTCCGAGTACAACCGCCGGGAGCTCGACGCGCTCGGGTTCTCGAATACGGGCGTCCTGCCACTCCTGATCGATACGGCGCGGCTCGCCGCGGCGCCGCGGGTCAGACCGCTGGAACGCCTGCTCGACGACGGCCTCGCCAACATCCTGTTCGTGGGACGGGTCGCGCCGAACAAGAAGATCGAGGATCACATCCGGCTGGCCGAGGTGTACAAGCGCTACGTCGACAGCGACTATCGCTTCATCTTCGTCGGCAAGACCGACGCCGTGCCGCGCTACTACGACGCGGTGCGGGCGCTCGTGGCCGAGTACCGCATGCTGCCCGAACGGTTCTGGTTCGTGGGCGCCGTTCCGACGGCCGAGCTGGCGACCTACTACCGGCACGCGCACGCCTACGTGTCGCTGAGCGAGCACGAGGGCTTCTGCGCGCCGCTCGTCGAGTCGATGGCGATGGACGTGCCGGTTCTCGCCTACGCCGCCGCGGCCGTGCCCGAGACGCTGGGCGGAGCCGGCGTGGCCTTCTCGCCGAAGGACTTGGAAGTCGCGGCGGAGCTGCTCGGCACGCTCGTCTACGATCGGGCCGTCCGCGATCGCGTGATCGACGGCCAGCGTCGGCGTCTCGACGCCTTCGCCCCCGAACGCGTGGAGCCGATGGTGGAAGCGGCACTGGAAGCCGCCGGCGTCTGACGCGCGCCCGAGACAGGAGCCACGTGAAGATCGCATTCATCGTCCAACGCTACGGGGCCGAGATCCTCGGCGGCGCCGAGTATCACTGCCGGTTGATCGCCGAGCGCCTCGCCGAGTCGCACCAGGTGGAGGTGCTGACCACTTGCGCGCGCGATTACGTGACGTGGAAGAACGAGTACGCCGAAGGCGCGGACCGACTGCGCGGCGTGACGGTTCGCCGCTTCGCCACGGCCAGGACCCGCGACATCGACGCGTTCAACCGCTATTCGGACTGGATCTTCTCGAACCGCCACGGGCGCGCCGAGGAGCTCGAGTGGCTCAAGCAGCAAGGCCCATGGTCGCCGGCACTGATTGAGTACCTCGAGCGCCAGCACCAGCAGTACGACGTCCTGATCTTCTTCACGTACCTCTACGCCCCGACGGTGCTCGGCATCCGGATCGCGCCGTGGAAGAGCCTGCTCGTGCCGACCGCCCACGACGAGCCAGCCATCCGCCTCGGCATCTACGAGGAGGTCTTCGCGAGCGCGGCGGCGATCGCATGGAACACGGACGTCGAGCGGCGGTTCGTCTCCTCGATGTTCCGGCTGGGCACGCTCGTCGAGGACGTCGTCGGCTGCGGCGTCGACTTGCCGGAAGGCGAAGATCCGCAGGACGGCGAGCACATCGTCGTCGCGCCGCCGAGCCGCGAGGCGCTCGCGCCCCATCTCGAAGGTCCGGCCAACGCGTTCCGGCGCCGGCACCGCATCCACACGCCGTTCGTTCTGTACGGCGGCCGGATCGATCCAGGGAAGGGATGCGAGGAGCTGCTCGAGTACTTCCAGAGCTACGTGAAAGAGGGCGGCGACATGACGCTGATGCTGATGGGCACCAAGCTCATGCCGTTGCCGGAGGACCCGCAGGTCCGTTTCGCCGGCCTGCTGCCAGACGCCGAGCGCCTGCACGCGCTCGAGGCCGCGACCGTCGTGGTCGTCCCGTCGCCGCACGAGAGCCTGTCGCTGCTGGCGCTCGAGGCATTCGCGGCCGGGACGCCCGTCCTGGCGAACGCCCGCGCGGAGGTGCTCGTCGAGCACTGCCGCCGCAGCAACGCCGGCTTGTACTACGCCGACCGCTGGGAGTTCATCGAGGCGCTGAAGCTCCTGCAGCGCGACGCCACGCTCCGCGCCGGCATGGGCGCGAACGGCCGGCAGTACGTGGGCCGCCACTATCGATGGGGATTGATCCTGGAGAAGTACGAGCGGCTGTTCGCGCGCCTGCGCGAGTCGCGCGAGGATGCCGCAGAGCGGCCGAGCGCGGTCGCGAAGGATCGGGAGCGGCGTGACCGCGATCGGCTGCGCTCACGCCCGCGCGGCCAGGCGGATCGCCGGCGTTTCCACGGCGATCGGGAACGCCGCCGCGAACGTCGCTGACGCCGGGCGTTACGGGTCCTCCGCCCCCTCCCCGGCCGGCTCGTCGCCGTCGCCAGCCCCCCGCTTCCGGCGCGGCCGGATGTCGTAGCGCTTCATCATCTCGTTGAGCGTGGTCGCCTTGATGTGCAGCAGCTCGGCGGCCTTCTTCTGGACGCCGCCGGCCGCCTCGAGTGCGGCCTCGATGTACCGGCGCTCGTGTCCGATGATGACCTCGCGGAAGTGAATGCCCTCGGCCGGGATGACGACCTCCGGCACGCCGCGCGCCGGTGACGCGCTGACGTGATCGGGGATGAGGTCGGGGCCGATCTCGCGGTCGCCGCAGAGCACGACCGCGCGCTCGATGACGTTCTCGAGCTCCCGCACGTTGCCCGGCCAGTCGTAGGCCATCAGCCGATCCATCGCCTCGGGCGTGACCACGAGGGGCGGCTTCCGGCTCTCCTCCACGAACTTCTCGAGGAAGTGCTGGACGAGCAGGGGGATGTCGTCCTTGCGATCCCGCAGCGGCGGCAACTGGATGAAGATCACGTTCAGCCGATAGAACAGATCCTCGCGAAAGTCCCCCGCCTCGACCATCGAACGGAGATCCACGTTCGTGGCCGCGATGATCCGCACGTCGACCTTGATCGTGTCGACGCCGCCGAGGCGCATGAACTCCCGCTGCTGGATCACGCGGAGCAGCTTCGCCTGGGTGTCGAGAGGGATATTGCCGATCTCGTCGAAGAAGATCGTCCCCTTGTCCGCCACCTCGAAGAGGCCCTTCTTCGGGTACACGGCGCCGGTGAAGGCACCCTTGACGTGGCCGAAGAGATTGGACTCGAGCAGATCGGGCGGCAGGTTGCCGGAATTCACGGTGACGAACGGCTTGTCGGCGCGCGCCGATCGGCGGTGCAGCGCGTGCGCGACGAGCTCCTTGCCGGTGCCGCTCTCCCCCTGGATCAGCACGGTGGCGCGGCTCGGCGCCGCACGGGCGATGAGATCGTAGACGGCGCGAATGCGGGCGCTGCCGCCGATGATCTCGTCGAAGCGGTGCGTGTCGGACCGCAGCCGGCTGCGCAGCTCGCGGTTCTCCAGCACGAGCCGCCGCCGCTCCGCAGCGTTGCGCAGGACGGCGAGCACTTCGTCGTTCTTGAACGGCTTGGTGAAGTAGTAGAAGGCGCCCTGCTTCGTCGCCGCCACCGCGCTCTCGATCGTGCCGAACGCCGTGATCATGATCACCGGCAGGTCCTCGTCGACGCGCCGGATGTCGTCGAGCACCTCGAGCCCGTTCTTGTCGGGCAGCATCAGGTCGAGCAGGACGGCGTCGACCGGGTGGTTCCCGAGCTGCTCCATCCCTTCGGCCGCCGTCGCCGCCTTCACGACGTCGTACCCCTCGCCCGTCAGCAGCGCTTCGAGCGCCTCGCGGATGATCTCCTCGTCGTCGATGATGAGAATCGTGCCCGGCTGTTCTGCGCCGGACCGGGCAGGGTCAACGCGCACCGGCCGCCTCCGTCCTGGTTCGATCGATGAGCGGCAGCACCAGCCGGAACAGCGTGCCCTTGTGGAGATCGCTCTCGCAGGTCAGGGTGCCGCCATGCTCCTGCACGATGCCATAGGTCACCGATAGCCCGAGGCCGATGCCCCGGCCTTCCGCCTTCGTCGTGAAGAAGGGATCGTAGATGCGCGACAGGTGCTCGGCCGGAATCCCCACGCCCGTGTCGGCGACCTCGACCACGACGTCGTGCTGCTGCACCGAGGAGGTCACCGAGAGCCAGCCGCCTTTGGACATCGCGTCACGTGCGTTGAGGAAGAGGTTGAGGAACACCTGCTGCAGCTTGTACTCGATGCCGCGGACGATGAGCGGCTCAGCCCAGAGCTGCCGCCGAACCTGGATCTTGCTGACCTTGAACTGGTGCTCCAGCAGCGCCAGGACGTCGGTCAGCGTCGCATTCACGTCCACCGGGCCGGTCTCGCCTCCAGCCGGACGCGCGAGGTTCAGCAGGCTGCTCACGATCTTCGCCGCGCGGAACGTCTGCTGCTCGATCTTCTCGAGGAGCCCGGTGCGCGGATCGGCCGGGTCCGCCTGCTCCAACAGCATCTGCGTGAAGCTGGAGATGCCGGTGAGCGGCGTGTTCACTTCGTGGGCGACGCCGGCGGCGAGCAGCCCGATGGCGGCCATCTTCTCGGAAAGCTGCAGTTGCTCCTCGAGGTTGGCCCGCGCGGTGATGTCCTCGAGCACGATGATCCAGCCTGCCTGGCCCGCGTCGGCGGTGCGGAAGGGACAGATCGCGGCGTTCAGGAGCAGGTGCGTGCGATCGCGCCGCGCCTCGATCGGCACGCGGAACAGCGTGGTGCCGGACGGCGACTCGCGACGCGCACCGATCAGCGCATCCGCGAACGCGGGGCTGAACAACGTCTCGAAGCGCTGGCCGATGGCCTGCTGCCGCGGCAGGCCCAGCAAGGCCTCCATGCGCTTGTTCCAGCGCAACACGCGGTCCTGCATGTCGACGACGACGATCCCGTCGGTCAGCGATTCGATAACGCTGTCGCTGAACTGGCGCAGCCGCTCGATCTCCTCCGCCTTGCCGCTGAGCTGGTGATAGAGGCGCGCGTTCTCGAGCGCGGTGGCGGCCTGCGCCGCGACCGCCGCGAGCAGCGTCATGTCCTCGCTGTTGAGCGGCTCGCCGCGCGGGCGGCGGCCGGCCGCAATCGCGCCGATGGCCGACTCGTTCGAGACGCACGGTACGAAGTGATACAACCCCGCGTCGCGCCAGGGTGCCGCCTCGTCGCCCGTCAGCCGCCGCGCAGGCACCGGATCGTCCACCGCCGAGAGCTGTCCGGCGCGCAGCCGCGCGGCCAGCGCAGAGGCCGGGTCGATCCGCGGCACGAGCGCCGCGTCGGCGCCCGCCGCTGCCGTTGCCGTGTAGCCGCCATCGCCGCGGTGGAGGAAGAGCGCCATCCGATCGACGCCGAGCGTGTCGCGTATGCGGTCGACGAGCCGCGTGCTGAGCCGATCCAGATCGAGATCGCTGTTCAGCTCGCGCGCGAAGTTGACGAGCGCGCGGCGGTAATCGTAGCGATCGCGGTAGTACAGGCGGTCGAGCCCGGACTGGATGGCGCGGCGGAGCCCCGGCGCGACCAGCGCGACGATGAGCGTCGCGAACAGCGCCCAGAAGCTGCCGCTCTCGTTGCTGGCGCCGAGCACCAGCCCGACGAAGCGCAGCGTGCCGCTGTAGATGCCCGCCAGCACGAGCACGACCGCCGCGCCCGCCAGGCCCTTCTTGACGAGCACTTCGATGTCCATCAAACGGTAGCGGACGAGCGCCGACGCGAAGGCGAGCGGAATGCCGCCGAGCAGCACCGCGGTGTAGGGCGCGTACGGCGGCACCTCGCCCAGGAGGAGCGGCAGGATGTACACGGTCACGAACGGCACCGCCCCGACCGCCGAACCCCACACGATCCAGCGAAGCTGACGACGCGCCGTCACCGAGCGGAGCCTCGTCAGCGCTCGCACCATGAGCAGCAATCCGCCGAGCAGGCAGACCGCGAGATACACGTAGGCCAGCCGTTCGATCCGCTCGAGCGCTGCGAGCGGCGAGGCCACGCCGGATCGGTTCGTCAGAATGAGAATCCGCTGGACGCCGAGCGCCAGCGCCGGCAGGTAGATCACCGGCCAGGATCGCCGGCCGACGGCAGTGCGGATCCAGGAATGCGGGCGCTCGGGAAAGACCAGCGCGAAGTGGAAGAAGAGCGGCGGCAAGACCAGACGGGCCACGGCATCCGCCCACTCGAAGAAGTAGTCGAGGCGATCGTATCGGCCGCTGGGCGAGAACGAGAGCACACCGAAGAAGGCGACGCCGAGCCAGAAGAAGTGAAGCGTCGCCTGATCGTGGGGCCGTCGCAGCCGCACCGAGGTACCGATGGCGAGCGCGAGGATGCCGACGAGCGCGAGCGAGTAGTACAGGCCTCGGGCGACCCCGGGCACGGGACGAGGAACCACTTGCAGGATGCGATCGACGCCGGCACGTCGCATGCGGTACGAGAGCGGGCGCCCGGCCGGCGCACTCCGCACGACGCGCCGCGCCTCGGCAGGCGTCTCGATCTCTTCGTCATCGATCGAGACCAGCAGGTCGTCCGGCTCGATCCCCGCGCGCGCACCGGCCATCGACGGCGCGATCTCGACGGCCGCGACGCCCTGCGCCGACTGCCGCCACAGCACGCCGTCCTCGGCGTCGCCGTTCCAGGTCTTGATGAGCGCGATGTTGACCACCGCCAGGCAGACGAGGACGACGGCCACGGCCACCGGCAGACCGACGCGCACGAACGGCCGCAACAGACTGGACAGCGACATCACTTGATCGGGCGCCGGCCCCGCAAGGACCATCCGACGCCGCCGGCTATTGTGAAGCAGGCGCTCGGCAAACGAGAAACGACCGTCAGAACTGGACCTGCAAGCCGCCCGTCATGCGCGCAGGGTTCCGAACGATCAGCACCTCGTCGTACAACGAGGCCGGGTCGCCGTCGTGGAAGGCCGTCCGGAGATCGACGAAGAAGCTGACGATCCCGGCCGGAAGCGGCTGAAACGGCGCGCGTTGCTGAACCTCCAGCGCGACTCGCTGGCGCCGGAGGGCCGCGGTTCCCGCACTCGCCGGCCGCACGCGGCTGAGCCGATGCGTGAACTGGATGAACGTGGAGGTCCGGGGTGCCGTCCAGCGCACCGACGTCCTGACGTCGCCGACTCGATCCGAGCCTTGCCGGGCCAGGCCGTGGGAATTGGCGCGGACAGCACCCGCGGTCCATTGCGCGTCCGCGACGGCCAGCTCGATCGTCGCCAGCAGGCCGTCATGGGGAGCGCTGGAGAACCGGGCGCGCCAGCCCGAAACCTGGGCGTCGCCGACCGACACGGCGTCGTACTCGCCCGTCGTGGTCGTGGCCGCACCGAACACGATCCCGGTTTGATCCTGGATCGACTGCGTGAACCACTCGACGGCTCCCGAGACGCGCCCACGTCGAGTGAGCTCTCGCTCGAGCCCGACTCGCGATGTCCGCACGCGCTGCGGCGGCAGGCTCGCCCTCCAGCCAACGGCAGACGCGGACGGCGGCGACGAGGGGATCCACGGGCGCCCGCTGGCCTCGGGCAGGAGCGCGCCCGTCCCTGGGCCGGTCTCGGTCTGCGCCGCGCCGACCGACACGAAGGTCCGGGGGAAGAGGGCGGCGCGGACGCCCACTTCCGGGCTGAGCAGCGCCGGCGCAGCCAGCGTGTCGTCGCGATCGATGCGCACGGCGTGCCGCAGTTCCAGCCAGGGTCGGGCCGTCCAGCGATCCGACACGCGGATCGACGCGGTCGTGTGTGGCGGCGGCTGCATGTCCCGGAGTGCGCCGTCGGCCGCCCACGCCGCAGGCTGGCTGCCATAGGCGGCGACGACGTGGAGCCCGTGCTTCCGGCCTTCCCGGGCCCGGTACTCTCCCAGCACGCGCCAGAACGCCGACGTGCCGGACGACATCGCGCCCCTGACCTGCCAGTCGCCCAACACGCCAAGCGGCGCGCCGATCGTCAGATCCGCGCTGCCGCCCGGCCACGTCATCCGATCGACGCCCACGCCCTCGAGCCACACGGGCGTCGTGGTGAAGAGGCTCAACTGTCCGGTCAGCGGCCCATCGTCCAGCATCGCCCTGACGGCGTCGAACGGGCCTGCGGCGGACACCCCGACAGCGGCTCGGCGCGGCTCCTCCTCGGCCGCCGCGTGCTCGGTCGCCTCGGCGATGCCGTGGCCGACGTCGCGAAGGACGGTGCGCGGCAGGTGGCGGAGGCGCCAGGCGATCTCGCTCTGGTTCGTCTCCGCTTCCATGTCGTTCGCGTCTTCCTTGACCAGCGTGATCTGGCGTTCGACCGGACCATCCGAACCGATACGGATGACGCCCCGAATCGCGGGCACGTAGCCATCGCGAACCGCCCGGATGAGATAGCGTCCGGCGGGCAGCGCGACGCTGAACCGGCCGTGACGGTCCGTGAGCGTGGCGGCCACGGTCGTCCCGACGACGAGCACGCTCGCACCGACGATGGCGGCGCCGCGCTCGTCGAGCACCGCGCCGAGCAGGTGGCCCGGCGCGTCCGCGTCGTGTCGACGGAGCGCACCGGCGAACGACTGCGCATCGAGGGGAAGCGGCACGCCCAGGAGGGCGATGAGCGCAAGCGACCTCAGCAGACAGGCAGACATACACCTCTCACGTGAGTGCCGATGTCAGCAGACCGATCGTCTGAACGCGCTTGGGGGAGAAGCGTGAGCCGATCCTAGCAGGCGCGGTGCCGGGAATCGAGCGCGCTTGCGTGGTATCATGGCGGGCTTTGCCGGCGGCGTGCCGGCCCCAGTCGGTTCGTCTGGCTGCCGCAGCAGGCCCGCGGCGCGGGCGCACCTGGAGCGATACCGTGAACATCCGAAGCATTCAGGCCCGCGAGATCCTCGACTCGCGTGGCAATCCGACCGTTGAAGTCGAGGTGGTTCTCGAATCGGGCGTGACAGGCCGCGCCGCGGTGCCGTCGGGCGCGTCGACCGGCACGCGCGAGGCGCTCGAGCTGCGCGACGGCGACAAGCATCGGTACGGCGGCAAGGGGGTGCTCAAAGCGGTCGGCCACGTGAACGACGAGGTCGCCGGCGCGCTCGCCGGCATGCCGGCGGATCCGCGCGCCGTGGACGAGCGCCTGCTCGCGCTCGACGGCACGCCGAACCTCGCCCGTCTCGGGGCGAACGCCGTGCTGGGCGTCTCGATGGCCACGGCCCACGCGGCCGCGGCCGCCGCCGGCGAGCCGCTCTACGAGTATCTGGCGACGCTCGTCCCGCCCGCCGCGCGAGCGTCCGGCCCGCTGCTGCCGGTGCCGATGATGAACATCCTGAACGGCGGCGCTCACGCCGACACGAACGTCGACTTCCAGGAGTTCATGGTCATGCCGGCCGGTCTTCCGAGCTTCTCGGAAGCGCTCCGTGCCGGCGTCGAAACCTTCCATGCGCTTCGTGGGCTGCTGAAGAAGCGCGGCCTGGCGACCGGCGTCGGCGACGAAGGCGGCTTCGCGCCCAGCCTCTCCTCGAACCGCGAAGCCGTCGAGCTGGTGCTGGAAGCCATCCACGCCGCCGGCTACACGCCCGGCCAGGACATGTTCGTCGCGCTCGACGTCGCGTCGAGCGAGTTCTTCGACGAACACGCCAAGCACTACGTCCTCGAGAAGTCAGGGGAGGGCACGAAGTCCAGCCTCGACATGATCGAGATGTACAAGGACTGGGTACGGCAGTACCCCATCATCTCGATCGAAGACGGCCTCGCGGAAGGCGACTGGCCCGGCTGGCAGCGGCTCACGGCCGAGCTCGGCTCGAAGGTGCAGCTCGTCGGCGACGACGTGTTCGTGACGAATCCGGCGATCCTGCGACAGGGCATCGAGCAGCGGGTCGGCAACGCGCTGCTCGTCAAGCTGAACCAGATCGGCACCGTCTCGCAGACGCTCTCCGCCGTCGAAATGGCGCGCCAGGCCGGCTATGCCAGCGTCATCTCCCACCGGTCGGGTGAGACGGAAGACACGACGATTGCCGATCTCGCCGTCGCGACGTGCGCCGGCCAGATCAAGACCGGGTCGGCGAGCCGGGCCGACCGCACGGCCAAGTACAACCAACTGCTGCGCATCGAATCGGCCTTGGGCGCCGCCGCCCGCTACGCCGGCCGGGGCGCGGTCAAACAGCTCGCCTAGCGCCATGTACACGCTCGTTCTGCTCCGTCACGGCGAAAGCACCTGGAACAAGGACAACCGGTTCACGGGATGGACCGACGTCGATCTCAGCGAGCGCGGGCTCGTCGAGGCCCGTGAGGCCGGCGTGCTGCTGCGCGACTCGGGGTACTCCTTCGACGTCGCGTTCACGTCCGTGTTGAAGCGGGCGATTCGCACCTGCTGGATCGTGCTCGACGAGCTGGACCTGCTCTGGCTTCCGGTCGAGCGCCACTGGCGTCTGAACGAGCGCCATTACGGGGCGCTCCAGGGGCTGAACAAAGCCGAGACCGCCGCCAAGCACGGCGAGGAGCAGGTGAAGATCTGGCGCCGGAGCTACGACATCCCGCCGCCGGCTCTGGACGTCGACGACCCGCGCCACCCGCGGTTCGACCGCCGGTACGCCGGGCTCTCGAGCGGCGAGCTGCCCGCCACCGAGTCGCTGGAGGACACCGTCGCGCGCGTCGTCCCGTACTGGACCGGCACGTTGGCGCCCGAGATCCAGCGCGGCCGGCGGGTGCTGATCGCGGCGCACGGCAACAGCCTTCGCGCGCTCGTGAAGTATCTGGATGGCATGTCGGACGAGGAGATCGTCGAGCTGAACATCCCGACGGGGATTCCGCTCGTCTACGAGCTCGACGCGTCGCTCGAGCCGATCGAGCACTACTACCTGGGCGATCCGGAGGCCGCCGCGCGGGCGGCGGCAGCGGTCGCTCAGCAGGCCAAGGCGTCCGGCCGCTAAGGCGCTACTCGACTTCCTTCTCGGCGGCCTCGTCGGCGGAGATTCGGAGTGACTTCAGGAAGCGTCGATCGTTGGCGCTCATCTCGACGCCGGCGCGCTGGCCCTGCCGGCGCGCCGCATTCGCCTTCCCCTGCCCGGTCGCCGATCGATCGGCGAAGCCGATGACGGCTTCGAGCGAGACACGAAGGTCGAACCCCGCCGCGCGAGCCTTCTCGCGACACGCGTCGACGCGCGGGTCCTGAGCCACTGCCTGCGAGATGGCGGCAGACAACTCACGAGCCAACTGGTTCACGAGCGCATCCATCCGAACCTCCTGACTCCGGGACGGCGAAGCAATTGTAGAAGGCGCTCGGCGAGGGTGTCAAACGCCAAAGCGTTCTTTTGCGCCGAGAAAATGGGGTGTTTTCGATACACTCGTTCTTCCGGTCGCGCGACGAAAGTCGCGCCGGCCGCGTACTCTCGCCGGCTCACGGTTGTTTAGAATGCGTCGATGACTCGCCCGTTCGCGCGGCCGGAAGACGTGAGGCGTCCGTTCGAGCCCGGAGACCTGGAGCCCGGCCTCTTCCCGTTCACGCGGGGCGTCCAGCCGACCATGTATCGCGATCGGCTCTGGACGATGCGGCAGTACGCCGGCTACGGGAGCGCAGCGGAGTCGAACGGCCGATTTCGCTTTCTGCTGGCCCAGGGCGTCACCGGCCTCAGCGTCGCGTTCGACCTGCCCACGCAGATGGGCTTCGACCCCGACCATCCGCTCGCGGCCGGAGAAGTGGGACGCGTGGGCGTGTCGATCGCCTCGCTCGACGACATGGCGGCCCTCTTCGAGGCCGTGCCGCTCGACGGCGTTTCGGTGTCGATGACGATCAACGCCACCGCCGCCATCCTGCTCGCCTGCTACGTGGCGCTGGCCAGGCGCCGGAACGTGCCGCCCGCGCGGCTGGCCGGCACGATCCAGAACGACGTCCTGAAGGAGTACATCGCGCGAGGCACCTACATCTACCCTCCGCGCCGCGCACTCCAGCTCGTCACCGACGTCATGGCGTGGTGCGATCGCGAGCTGCCGCAGTGGCATCCCATCTCGATCAGCGGTTACCACATGCGTGAGGCGGGCGCGACCGCCGCGCAGGAGGTCGCCTTCACGCTGGCCAACGGCGTCACCTACGTGGAGGCTGCCCGCGACGCCGGTCTCGATCTCGACCGCATCGGCGCGCGCCTCTCGTTCTTCTTCGCCGCGCACAACGACTTCCTCGAGGAGATCGCGAAGTTCAGGGCGGCGCGGCGGCTCTGGGCGCATCTCATGCGCGATCGCTTCGGCGTCTCGAACGACCGCGCCTGCCAGCTCCGCTTCCACACGCAGACCGCGGGCAGCACCCTCACCGCCCAGCAGCCGGACAACAACGTCGTCCGCGTCGCGCTCCAGGCGCTCGCGGCCGTGCTGGGCGGCACGCAGTCGCTCCACTGCAACAGCCGCGACGAAGCGCTGGGGCTGCCGAGCGAGGCCGCCGCCACGCTGGCCCTCCGGACGCAGCAGATTATCGCGCACGAGACCGGCGTCGCGGCGGCGGCCGATCCTTTGGGCGGCGCGTGGGAGATCGAGCGGCGAACCGAGGCGATCGAGACGCAGGCTCGCGCGTTGATCGCCGAGATCGACGCGTCGGGCGGCACGGTGGCCGCCGTCGAACGCGGGCACGTCCAGCGTTCGATTCAGGAAGCGGCTTACCGTGACCAGCAGACCGTCGACTCGGCCGCCAGGGTCGTCGTCGGCGTGAACCGGTTTCAGGAAGAGAGACCCGTGATTCAGCCGTTTCGCGTGGACCCCGAGGTCGAACGCCGCCAGATTGCAGCGGTCCGGGCGCTGCGTGCTCAGCGCGGTGCCGCGGCGTGGCAGTCGGCCCTCGACGCGCTCGCCAGCGCGGCGCGCGACGGCGTCAACGTGATGCCGTTCATCCTGGGCGCGGTGGAGGCGCATGCGACGGTCGGCGAGATCGCCGACGTCCTTCGCGGGGTGTTCGGCGAGTACCGAGACCCGCATGCCTGATGCCCCGCTGCTGGCGGTGCGCGGCCTGCGGACGGTCTTCCCCGTGCGGCCCGGCGTCGACGCGGCGGCCGTCGACGACGTGTCGTTCGACGTCAGGCGCGGCGAAGTGCTCGGCCTCGTCGGCGAGTCGGGAAGCGGCAAGTCCGTGACAGCGCTGTCGATCGTTCGGCTGGTACCGCCACCAGGCCGGGTGGCGTCCGGCCACGTCTGGCTCGACGGACGCGACCTCGTCCAGATCGACGAGCGCGACATGCAGCGGATTCGCGGACGCCGGATCGGCTTCGTCTTCCAGGAACCGATGGTCGCGCTCGATCCGGTCTACACGGTCGGACGTCAGATCGAAGAGACGCTTGCCGTTCACGGACTCGCCCGCGGGGCCAGCGCACGTCGACGTGCAGTGGAACTGCTGGCCGCGGCGCGCGTCCCCGACCCTGCACGCCGGGCTGGCGAGTACCCGCACCAGCTCAGCGGCGGACTCCGCCAGCGCGCGATGATCGCGCTGGCGCTCGCCGCCGAACCGGCGCTGCTCATCGCCGATGAGCCGACGACCGCGCTCGACGCCACGGTCCAGGCCGAGATCCTCGACCTGCTTCGACAGCTTCGAGCCGAGCTCGGCCTCTCGGTGCTGCTCATCACCCACGATCTCGGCGTCATCGCCGAGATGGCCGAGCGGGTCGCCGTGATGTACGCGGGACGACTCGTCGAAGAGGCGCCCGTCGCCTCGCTGCTGCGCTCCCCGAAGCACCCCTATACCCGGGCCTTGCTCAGCTCGGTGCCGGGCGTGACGGACGGGCCGCGGCTGCACGCGATCGCCGGCAGCGTGCCGGCGTTGGGACAGGTGCCACCAGGGTGCCCGTTCGCGCCGCGATGCCCGCGGCGCATCGCGGCGTGCGACGCGCTGCCGGATCTGCTCGACCTCGGCGGCACCGGCCATCTGGTCCGCTGCATCCTCGCGTCCGGCTGATGCCCGCTGCGCCGCCGCTCCTCGACGTCCGGCACCTCGTGAAGGTCTACGGCACGCCCGGCCTGCGGCTCGGGCGCAGGCCACCGGCCGTCGCCGTGGATGACGTCTCGTTCACGATCGCCGAAGGCGAGACGTTCGGGCTGGTCGGCGAGTCGGGGTGCGGCAAGACGACCACCGGGCGCTGCCTCCTTCGGCTCGTCGAGCCAACGTCGGGCGACATCCGGTTCAGGGATCTCGACGTGCGGGCGCTGTCGGCAGCCGAGCTGCGACGCGCGCGGCGGCACTTTCAAATCGTCTTTCAGGATCCGTACTCGTCGCTGAACCCTCGGATGCGCGCCGGCGCGATCGTCGAAGAGCCGCTCGCCATCCACGGCATCGGCGACAGGGCGTCGCGGGCCGCTCGCGCGCGCGCGCTCTTCGATCTGGTCGGGCTTCCGGCCGACGCGGCCTCGAAGTTCCCGCACGAGTTCAGCGGCGGCCAGCGGCAGCGCATCGGCCTCGCGCGCGCCCTGGCGCTCGAGCCGTCGTTCATCGTCGCCGACGAACCGGTCTCGGCGCTCGACGTCTCGGTGCAGGCCCAGGTCGTGAACCTGCTGCTCGATCTCCAGCAGCGTCTCGGCCTGACCTATCTCTTCATCTCCCACGACCTGCGCCTCGTGCGTCAGATCTGCAGCCGGGTGGCCGTGATGTACCGGGGACGCATCGTCGAGCTCGCGCCGGCGAGCGCGCTGTTCCGGCGCCCGGCGCACCCGTACACGCGCGCGCTGTTGTCGGCGATGCCCGTCCTCGAGGCCGGAGCGCACCGCGATCGCGTCGTCTACGATCCGGCGTCACTCGAGAGGCTGCCGCTGCGAGAGATCGCGCCGCAGCACTACGCGGCGCTGTCCTGATCGATTGGGCGCAGCCGGCGGCGCGTGTTGCCAACGGCCTCAGCGGCCGCGCATCGCGGCCGGACCGGGACGGTCGTTAGCGGCGAGATCGCCGAGCACGTACTGCATCCCCGCGAGGATGTGCTCGAGCAGCGCCGGGTTGTTGTAGTAGATCGACTCGTGATGGCCGAGGGCCTCGTAGAAGACCCGGCCGCTCCCTTCGCGGCGGATCCAGCTCAGCGGGTAGTCCCGATCGCTTCTGGGCCGCGCCTCCAACGCCTTGTCGCAGTCGGTCATCAACGAGTAGTCGATGCTGGTCAGCACGTGGACGTTCCGTCGCGAGAACGACTCCTCGTTGAACGTGTAGATCTCGTCGATCGTGTTGAACGGCCGTCCTTTGAACGCCGCGTTGATGGAACTCGCGGGATCGTCGATCTTCACCGTGACGGGCGTCGGGTAGAGCCAGTGCCACTTGAAATAGCCGCCGATCGCCCTGTTGAACTCCGGCCACAGCGGACTGCCGCCGCCATTGCCTCCCGACGCGGTGCCGACGCAGGGGGTGCCCGGAGTGCGCGGCTGCGCTTTCATAGTCCCGGGTGTCGGCGCACCGCCGTGATAGGAATCCGCCGCCGCGTGAATGCCCGCCAGGCCCTTGCCGCCGCGGACGAACTCGATCAGCGCCGATCGCCGCGCCTCGGTCGCCGCCGCGTCGTTCGCGGCATCGAGGAACGTGCCGGTCGTGCCGTCCAAGAAGATCGCGTCGTACGGCTTCAGGTTGCCGGCGGTCACCGACGCGGCGTCGTAGGTGACGTCCGTCGACCACGCTCCGGTCTTCGCGCCCATCTCGGTGATCGTCCTGGCCGCGAGGGGGATCGACGAGTGGACGTAGCCCTGCGATGCGGCCAGCACGAGCACGCGGCGCGGCTGCCTTGGCGCGGCCGGCGCCTTCGCCGGCAGCACGCTGATCATCCGCTTGACGTCGTCGTCGCAGGGCGCCTGCGGCTGGCTGCTCCGTCCGCCGCAGGGCGCTTGTGCTCGAGCAACGGCGATGGCCATGACGACGCCGGCCGCGAGCACGAGTCCTCCTCCGATCGATCGTGCGAACATCGTGCGTCCTCCTGCGCCGCGGGCGCCGGATTCGAGCCCGCGCCCGAGCACGTTGCTTGCGTTGGTTCCGGTCGGAACACGATATCACCTACCAGATCTGGTAATACCCGCCTCGGGCCTCGACGTCGAGCGGCACGCCGAACAACGCGGTGAGCGCCGCGGGCGTCAGCACGTCCGGCTTGCGCCCGTCGCGGACGATGCGGCCGGCGCGCAGGAGGATGACGCGATCGATCTCCGGAACGATGTCGGGCAGATGGTGCGTGACCAGCACGATCGTGGTGCCAGCCCTGGCGATCTTGCGCACGATGTCGCGAAGCTCGTAGGTCGCCCGCACGTCGAGGCTGTTGGTCGGCTCGTCGAGCACGAGCGCCTTGGGATCGTGGACGAGCGCGCGGCCGATCACGAGCCGCCGCGCTTCTCCAGACGAGATCTCGTCGACGTACCGCTCGGCGAGATGGGGGATCTCCAGCAGCGCGAGGATCTCGTCGGTCTTCCGCTCCATCGCCGGCGTGACCTCGAGGTGCGGCCACAGCCCCACGCTCGAGAAGAACCCCGACAGAACGGTCTCACGTCCGGTGACGTGACGCGTGCAGGCCGCGACCTGGTCGTTCGTGACGATCCCGAGCAGGACGCGCAGGTCGAAGACGCTCCACGTCTCGCGGCCCATGATGCGAAGGCCCGTCGGCCCCGCCCCGAGGTACGGATAGCACTCACGCGTCATCGTCTTGATGAGCGTGGACTTGCCGCATCCGTTCGGGCCGAGGATGGCGACGTGCTCGCCCACGTCGAGCGAGAACGTGACGCCGTCGAGCGCGATCCGGTCGCCGCGGTAGATGGTGACGTTCTCGTACTCGAGCAGCCGCACGCGCTGCGTTCTAGCGCGCGAGGGCGCGGGCGCTCACGAGCTGCACGCAGACGGCCACGACCCGCATGGCCTGCTCGACCTGCGACAGCGGCGGAAGCGACGGCGCGATCCGGATGTTGCGGTTGCGCGGATCGCGGCCGTAGGGAAACGTCGCACCCGCCCCGGTGAGCTTGACGCCGGCCTCGTCGGCCAGCCGGACGACGTCGGCCGCGCAGCCGTCGAGGGTGTCGAGGCTGACGAAGTATCCGCCCCGCGGCTTCGTCCAGGTGGCCACGCCCTTTCCGCCGAGCTCGGCCTCGAAGACGGCCGCCACGGCGTCGAACTTCGGCCGGAGCAGCTCCGCGTGCTTCGCCATGTGCGCGCGCACGCCAGCCAGGTGCCCGAAGAACCGCGCGTGGCGCAACTGGTTGATCTTGTCAGGACCGATCGTCTGGATCCCGGTGTGGCGCTTGATGTCCGCGACGTTCGCGGCGCTCGACGCGACGGCCGCCACGCCCGCCCCGGCGAACGAGATCTTCGACGTCGACGCGAAGACGAGCGGCCGGTTCGGGTGCCCGGCCGCGGCGCACGCATCGAGGATGTTCGTGAGCGGATCCGTCGCACCGTACAGGTCGTGGACGACGTACGCGTTGTCCCAGAACAGACGGAAGTCCGGCGCCGCGGTCTTCATGTGCGCCAGACGCTCGACGACGCGATGGCTGTAGGTGATGCCGGTGGGGTTGCTGTACTTGGGCACCGCCCAGAGGCCTTTGACGGCGGGGTCGGTGGCCACGAGCCGCTCCACCTGGTCCATGTCCGGACCTTCGTCGTCCATGTCCACGTTGATCATCTCGATCCCGTGGTGCTGGCAGATCGCGAAGTGCCGGTCGTAGCCAGGTGTCGGGCAGAGGAACTTGGCGGGGTGCGCTTTCCACGGAGCGCCGCCGTCGAGCACGCCGTGCAGGAGCGCCCGCACGATCGCGTCGTGCATCATCTGCAGGCTCGAGTTGCCGCCGACCACGACGTGCCCCGGCGTCGTCTCGAGCATCTCGGCGATGAGCGCCTTCATCTCGGGAAGCCCATCCACGCCGCCGTAGTTGCGCGTGTCGGTCCCGTCCGACGCCAGGACATCGCGGCCGCTCACGTTGTCGAGCATGGGCGCCGCCAGGTCGAGCTGCTCGGCTGACGGCTTGCCGCGCGTCATGTCGAGCTTGAGCCCCTGGGCTTTGAACTGCTGGTATCGGCGCTCGGATTCCTCGAGCAGGGCGGAGACGTTCACGGACGGCGCGTGCGGAGGCATACCGGCCAATTATGCCGCACGGCGCACGTCTTTCTCGACCTGACCGTCGCGGATGTGAATCGCGCGCGCCGCATAGGCGGCCACGTCGGCTTCGTGCGTCACGAGCACGATCGTGTTGCCGCCGTCGTGCAGCCGCTGGAAGAGCGCCATGATCTCCACGCCGGTCTTCGAGTCGAGATTGCCGGTCGGCTCGTCGGCGAGCAGAATCGACGGGTTGTTCACGAGCGCGCGCGCGATGGCCACGCGCTGCCGCTGGCCGCCCGACATCTCGTTCGGCCGATGGTTCTTCCGATCCGTCAGCTCGACGCGGCTCAGCGCTTCCGCCGCCCGCTCGGCGCGCTCCTTCGCCGGTACGCCCGCGTAGATGAGCGGCAATTCGACGTTGTGCACCGCGGTGGCGCGGGGCAGCAGGTTGAACGTCTGGAACACGAACCCGATCTCCTCGTTCCGGATTCTCGCCAGCTCGTCGTCGTTCATCTGGCTGACCTGTTTGCCGTTCAGCAAGTAGCTGCCCTTCGTTGGCGTGTCGAGGCAGCCGATCAGGTTCATCAGGGTCGACTTGCCCGAGCCGGAGGGTCCCATGATCGCCACGTACTCGCCGCGGTCGATCTGGATCGAGACGCCGCGGAGCGCGTGCACCTCCTCCGCGCCCATTTGATAGGTCTTCCAGAGATCGACGGTCTCAATCAGCGCCATGGATGGCTCCAGGGAGGTGGGCTCCGTCACCAGGCCGACAGCCCTTCAGCGTGCGTTTCACAACTCCCGCAACGGGGGGGGCGCCGGACGGGGCCCCCGCGCGGCGCTCAGGCGACGCCCGTAATCACGCGCGTGGTGCCGAGCACCACGTGGGGCTGTCCGGCGACAGGACCCGCGCTCGCCGAGTTCTCGAAACACGCTCTCAAGGATACGTGAACACCGCAGAAGGCGTTCGGTTTCACGCCCGCCGCGGCGCGGCGACCTCGAACGTGCCGCCGCGCGCGGGCTCGCCGCCCTACTCCTCGTCCTCGCGGAGCTTCGCGACGACGCTGAAGTCCTCGAGCGTGGTCGTGTCCTGGGTGATGGTCTCGACGCCGGCGGCGACGTCGCGGAGCAGGCGGCGCATGATCTTGCCGGACCGCGTCTTCGGGAGGCTCTCGGCGAAGCGGATGCGGTCGGGCTTCGCGAGCGCGCCCACTTCCCTGGCGACGTGCGCCGTGAGCTCGGCCCGAAGCGCGTCGTCCGGCAACCGCCCCGGATGCGTCGCCGCCCAGTTGCCGCGGAGCGTGACGAAGGCACAAATGGCGTTGCCTTTGATCTCGTGCGGATAGCCGACGACGGCGGCCTCGGCCACCGCAGGATGCGAGACGAGCGCCGACTCCACTTCCATCGTGCCCAACAGATGGCCCGACACCTTGATCACGTCGTCGATGCGGCCTTGAATCCAGAAGTATCCGTCTTCGTCGCGCCTGGCACCGTCGGCGGAGAAGTAGTAGGGCATGCCCGTGACCGGATCCTTCACGCGCCCCCAGTAGTTCGTGACGAACCGCTCGCGGTTGCCGTACACGCCGCGCAGCATGCCGGGCCACGGTTTGCGGATGACGAACAGCCCGCCCTTGTTCGGCGGAAGCTCGTGCCCCTGTTCGTTGACGATCGCCGCGTCGATGCCGACCATCGGGAGGGTGCAACTGCCCGGCTTCGTCGGAATGGCGCCGGGAAGAGGCGTCACGACGTGGCCGGCCGTTTCCGTCTGCCAGTAGGTGTCGACGACCGGGCACCGGCCCTTGCCGATCGTGTTGTGGTACCAGATCCACGCCTCCGGATTGATGGGCTCTCCCACCGTGCCGAGCAGGCGAAGGCTGGACATGTCGTGCCGGGCGGGCCAGTCCTGTCCCCACTTCATGAACGTGCGGATGGCGGTCGGCGCCGTGTAGAACTGCGTGACCTCGTGGCGCGCGATGATGTCCCAGAATCGATCGTTCTGCGGGAAGTTCGGCGCGCCTTCGTACATCAACGAGGGGACGCGGTTCGCCAGGATCCCGTAGAGGACGTACGAGTGGCCCGTCACCCAGCCGATGTCGGCCGAGCACCAGAAGAGCTGGCCGGCGTCCGGCTGCAGGTTGAAGGCGAGCCGCGCGGTCATCGTCACGAACGCGAGGTACCCGGCCGTCGTGTGGACAATCCCCTTCGGCTTTCCGGTCGAGCCGCTCGTGTAGAGCAGGAACAGCATGTCCTCGCTGTCCATCGCTTCACAGGGGCACGCATCGGACGCGGCGTCCACGACGTCGTGCCACCAGTGGAACCGCGTCCCGTGATCGATGCCGGCCGGGCGCTCGCCCGTCACGAAGCGCGCATCCGGTGAGTCCTGGCCGGTGCGCTGCAGCACGAGCACGTGGTCGACGATGTGGCCGTGGCCGGCGAGCTGCCGGCACGCATCGGCGACGTTCCTCAGCAGCGGCACGACGTCGCCGCGACGGTACCCGCCGTCGGCCGTGACGATCACGCGGCTGTGCGCGTCCTGGGCGCGCTCGCTGATCGCGTGCGGCGCGAACCCGCCGAAGATCACCGAGTGGGCGGCCCCGATGCGCGCGCACGCGAGCATCGCGACCGCCAGCTCCGGCACCATCGGCATGTAGATGGTGACGACGTCGCCCTTCTTGACGCCGAGGCCCTTGAGCGTGTTCCCCAGCCGGCTCGCCTGAATCTGCAGTTCGCGGTACGTGAGGCGGCGGATCTCGGGACCGCGTCCATCCTCTCGCACCGGCTCGCCTTCCCAGACGATGGCGATGTCTTCGCCTCGGCCGGCCTGGACGTGCCGGTCCACGCAGTTGTAGCAGGCGTTCAACTGGCCGCCGACGAACCACTTGGCGTCCGGAGGGTCCCAACTGAGCACGCGCGAGAACGGCGCGAACCAGGAAAGCTGACGAGCTTCCTCGCGCCAGAAGGCGTCAGGATCCGCGAGAGAGCGCGCGTGCAGCGCGCGATACTCGTCGAGCGACCCGACGTGCCAGTGAGAGAAGCCGACGGCGCCTGGCGGCGGCGCTGGAAACAGGCGCTGCTCCTGCAGCGAGGATTCAATCGCTGTGTGATCCGGGGTCCGTGCGCTCATAGGCTGGCTCTGCCGCACTATACCTCTTGCGGCACGGGAGCGAGAGCGCCCTCCTCAGCGTGACGCCGTTTGCCGGACCCTGACGATCTCGACCGAGCACCGCGCGTGGCGGACGACGGATTCGGCCACGCTGCCGAGCAGCAGGCGATCGAGGCCCCGCCGGCCGTGCGAGCCGATCACGATGAGATCGGCCGTCCATTTCTCGGCCTCCTCGAGGATCGCGTGCCGGGCGTCGTCGTCCGGCATGGCCGTGGTCGTCTGGAATCCGGCGGTCCTGAGCCGTTCGGCGGTGCGCTCGATCAGGCGGGCGGCCTCGTCGAAGCTCTTGTTCTTGCTGGCGAGGATGTCGTTCGCGTACGTCGGGCCTTCTCCGAACCGGAACGAGGCCGGCAGCTCCTTCAGCCATTCGACGGCGTGGAGGACGCGAACCTCGGCACGCTCGGGTCGGAACCGATCGATCAGCGCGTCCACGGCGGCGTCGGAGTGGACGGAGCCGTCGATCGCCAGCAGGATCTTCGTCGTCTCGGCCATCGGTCCTCCGGAGCGGTGGCGCCGTCAGGCGGGCAGCGACGGCGGGGTCTTCTTGCGGACGACCAGCATGCCGAGGAGCGACCCGATCATGCTGGCCACGGCGTACGCGGGAATCGTCACGAGACTCAACAGGAACAGAAAGCTGCCGCCGGCGAAGATGCCGAGCACGCGATCGCGCACCTCGATCGGCACCTGCGGGTTGCTCTCCAGCGCGCTCCGCAGCCGCTCCTCGAACTCGACGCCGGCGTCGGTCGAGACGATCAGCGAGAACACCGCGAGGTACAGGATCGCGCCGAGCGCGCCGGCGAGCAGGCCCTGGAGCGCCGCGTCGGCGGCCTGGATCGGCGCCGGCGTCGCCTGCTGCAGGAGGTAGGCCGTCAGCGCGCCGCCAGAGACCACCCAGAGGCAGCAGCAGGTGTTCGCCCAGCCGACGATCGGCAGCGACGACAGCACGCCGATGAACAGTCCCCCGAGCAGCGCGGGCTGGAAGCGGCTCATCGGCTAGTCGTAGTACTCCCGGCCGAGGTGCGTGATGAGCTCTTCGCCACGCAGGTAGCGGAGCGTGTTCTTCAGCTTCATCAACTGGATGAAGAGATCGTGCTCGGGGTAGAGTCCCGGCGCGTACATCGGGCTCTTGAAGTAGAACGACAACCACTCCTGGATGCCCTTCATGCCGGCGCGCTTCGCCAGGTCGAGGAAGAGCGCAACGTCGAGCACGATCGGCGCGGCCAGGATGCTGTCGCGGCAGAGGAAGTTCACCTTCAACTGCATCGGATAGCCGAGCCAGCCGAAGATGTCGATGTTGTCCCAGCCTTCCTTGTTGTCGCCGCGCGGCGGGTAGTAGTTGATCCGGACGACGTGGGCGATGTCCTTGTAGAGATCCGGGTAGAGGTGCGGCTGGAAGATGTAGTCGAGCGCGCCCTTCTTGCTCTCCTCCTTCGTCTTGAAGGACTCCGGATCGTCGAGCACCTCGCCGTCGCGGTTCCCCAGGATGTTCGTGGAGTACCAGCCGCTCACGCCGATCAGCCGCGCCTTCAGCCCGGGCGCGATGATCGTCTTGATCAGCGTCTGGCCCGTCTTCATGTCGCTGCCGCACACGGGCGCGCCGGTCTTCGCCGCCAGCTCCTGGAGGGCGGGCACTTCGGCGCTGAGGTTCGGCGCCGCGTTGCCGTAGGGAATCCCTTCGCTGATCGCGGCGTAGGCGTAGATCATGCTCGAGGCGATGGCCGGATCGTTCTCGGAGAGGCCGCGCTCGAACGCCGCGAGCGACTGGTGGCACGGCGCCTCCTGCATGAAGATCTCGGTGCTCCCGGCCCAGATCAGCACGAGCCGATCGCACCCGTTCTCCGCCTTGAACCTGCGGATGTCGGCGACCAACTGGTCGGCCAGATCCTTCTTGGTCCGTCCCTTCTTGACGTTGGGACCGTCGAGCCGCTTCACGTACTGCCGATCGAAGACGGCGGACATCGGCTTGATGGCGGCCAGCTCGTCCTTGACCTGATCGAGCAGCCTGTCCTCGAGCACGCCGGCGTGCTTCGCCGCCTCGAAGCAGTCGTCCTCGAAGATGTCCCACCCACCGAACACGACGTGATCCAGATCGGCGAGCGGCACGAAGTCCTTGATGAGCGGCGAACGTCCCTCGGTGCGTTTGCCGAGCCGGACGGTGCCCATCTGCGTCAGCGATCCGATGGGCTTCGCGAGCCCCTTGCGGATCGCGAGGACGCCGGCAATCGTCGTCGTGCTGACGGCGCCCAGACCGACCAGCAGCACGCCGAGCTTGCCGCTGGCAGGTGCAATAGACACGTTCTTCATCACGGCCGAAAACTATATCATCCGGGTTGCGCGCACCTCCGATGCCGAGCTGGCTCAAGAAGGGACTCTCGCCTCACCACACCGCGCTCGCAATGGTCGGCGCGAAGGCCGGCGATCTCGTCGCGATCGTCGGCGCGCACGATGCGCCGCTCGCCGCGGAGATCGCGCGCGTGACGGCGCTCACCGGACAGACGATCGTCTGCGATTCGGAGGACGGCGCGGCGGAGCGCGTCGACGCGGCCGCGGCCGACGCCGGCGCGCTCGTGGAGTTCGCGCCGGCACCGCCCACCGCGCTCCCCTTCGATGCCGCCTCGCGAGACATCGTCGTCGTGTTGAGCCCACTCGCCGAGCTCGACGAGGCGTCGCAATCGGCAATCGTCGCCGAGGCCGTCCGCGTGCTCCGTCCGGGCGGCCGGATCGTGATCGTCGACGGCGAGCGCAAGGGCGGCCTGCTGGGCGGATTCCGGCGCGGGCGCCCGCGGCTGCCGAGCGACGCGGCGCTTCGGTTGCTCGACCGGGCCGGCACCCGCGCGCGACGGCAATTGGCCGACGTCGACGGCGTCGCGTTCTACGAGGGCCGCCGCGAGTAGCCGGATTTCAGAAAAGTCCCCTCCGCCCTCATCTATCGGCCGCGTCCGGCCGAAACAACGCTTGCTGGAAGATGCAGGCAAGCGCACATCCGACAACTCGTCACGAGCTGTTCTCGGCCTCGGAGATCGCGACAGCCGCCGGCGTCCCGCCGGCCGCCGTGCGCGCGCTGATCGACGCGGGCCATGTTGTCGCCTTCAGGGGCTACGTCGCGCCAGCCGATGCCGCAAGGCTCGTGAGGCAGCTCCGCCGGGGAGAACTGCGCGCGGCGGACCGCTCGCCCCTGACGACGCTGCACCTCGCCGGGGCGCGCCGGGCCGGCCCGGTCGCGGCTTCGGCCCTGATGCACGCGGCCGGCCTGGTGCTGCTCATCTGGGCCGGAGCCGTGGGCCTCTTCGCGACCGACACCTCCCAGCACGTCTTCGAGCCGCAGGCGGCCCGCCTCGTCTTTCTGATCGATCCGGGTCCGGGCGGCGGGGGCGGAGGCGGCGGCCTGCAGATGCCGGCGCCCCCGCCGCAGGCGAAGCGGGAGGCCCCGCCGCGCCGCCCCCTGATGTCCAGCCCGATCGTGAGAGTCCGGCGGGATCCGCCGGTGCGCTCGACAGCCAGGCTCGTGCGGCCCGCAGAACCGCCGCGGGTCGTGCCCAAGCCGATCGACGTCCCGGCGCCCCCGCCAGCGCAGGTGGTCCAGGCGCCGGTCGCGCAGGCACCAGCCGATCCGGTCTCGACGCCGGGGCTGCTCGCCGCCAAGACGACGGTGAACAGCAGCGGCCCGGGAATCGCCGGCGGCGTGGGATTCGGCGCCGGCACCGGCCTCGGCGAGGGCCGCGGATCAGGCATCGGGGAAGGCGAAGGTGGCGGGGCTGGCGGCGGACTGTATGGTCCCGGCAGCGGTGTGGAGCCGCCGGCGGTGCTTCGCGAAGTGCGCCCGACCTACAGCGACGAAGCGCGCCGGCGCGGGCTCGAAGGCAACGTCGGCCTGCAGGTCGTCGTGCTTCGCGACGGCAGCGTCGGCAACGTACGCGTCGTCAAGAGCCTGGGCGCCGGTCTCGATCAGAAGGCGATCGACGCCGTTCGGCAGTGGCGCTTCAGGCCAGCGAGCCGCAAGGGCGTGCCGGTCGACGTGACCGTGGACGTCGCCGTCGAATTCAAGTTGAGGTGACCCGTGGAATGGCTGTTCATCGGTGCAACCGTCGTGTCGCTGGCGCTCGCGATCGCCATGTCGGCGGTCGCCTGGCACCTGCTGCGGCGCGACCGCGATCGCAGCGCGGCGCGCATCGAGGCGCTCGAAGCGATGGCGTTTTCCGAGTCCTCGGCCGCGCAATCGGCCGAGCAGAGCGCGCTCTCGCGCCGGCCGAGCGCCGAGCTGACGGAACCGCGCGCCGCGATCGCCCACGCCGCCGCGGCGCCTTCGGATCCGCCGGCGGCGCACGACGTGAACCCGGCGTGGGATACCGCGCTGGGGCTTGATGGCGCGGATGCGGGACGCGAGCAGCCCCAGCGGTGGCCAGCGGCACCGCGACCGTTGCCGACGCCGGCCGTTGCTGCGACAGCCCAGCTCGATGGTGGGCTGTTGCAGGCTCGCCCGCTGTTCGACGAGCCCGCCGTGCAACCCATCGCGGCACGCCGCTCGCTGGCGATCGTGGCCATGGTGGCGGTCGCGGCCGTGCTGATCGGCGGAGCGGTCCTCATCCGGTCGTCTTCGCTGCTGGCGGTCCTCTCAGCGTCGAGCTCGGCCGACGGCCGGCGGCCGGCCGTGAACGGCACGCCGCTCGAGCTGTTGTCCTTGCGACACGCCACGAACCCCGCCGGATCGTTCACCGTGACGGGCCTCGTGCAGAATCCGGCCTCGGCCGCGGAGCTGGCGCAAGTCGAGGCAGTGCTCTACCTCTTCGACGAGACCGGCCAGTTCCTGACGAGCGCGCGGGCGCCGATCGATATCCCCACGCTCGGCCCCGGCGACGAGTCCGCCTTCGTCGTCCAGGTGCCGACGGCGGCGACGATCAGCCGATACCGCGTGGGGTTCCGGCGTGCCGACGGGCGGGCGGTCGCGCACGTGGATCACCGCGGACGGCTCCCCGAAGGGACGACGGGGGATGTCCTTGACGTCCAGCCCGACGTGGTCGCGCCTGCGCGCGCCGCCGGATCCACGAGAGCCGCCACGGTCGACGGCAGCCCACGATGATGATGCGAACGATCGCGACGGCCGTTCTCCTGCTCCTCGCAGCGGGCCTCGCGGCGACGCAGGCGGCGGCGCCCCAGGAGCGTCAGGGCTTCTCGTTCCGCACCGGCGTACAGCTCATCAACATCGCCGCGACCGTCACGGATCAGGACGGGCGCTTCGTGCCCGATCTACGCGCGCAGGATTTCGAAGTCTACGAAGACGGCGTCAAGCAGACCATCCAGCAGTTCGAAGCGGAACGGGTACCGGTCAGCCTCGGGGTGGTGCTGGATACGAGCGGCAGCATGGCGGGTGAGAAGATTCGCGCCGCCGACGCGGCGCTCAGCCGGTTCGTCTTCGATCTGCTCGGCGACCAGGACGAGATGTTCCTCTATCGCTTCGACAGCCGTCCCCTGCTGGTCGAAGGGTGGACGCCGAACAGGTTCGCGATCGGCCGCCACCTCGGCACCATGCAGCCCAACGGCGGCACGGCGCTCTACGATGCCGTCGCCGTTGCCGTGCCGATGGCCCAGAACGGCAGCCGGCGCAAGAAGGCCGTCGTGGTCATCTCCGACGGCCAGGACACGAGCAGCAGGCGCTCGCTCGACGATCTCGTGAGCATGATTCGCGCGACCGAAGTGCTCGTCTACGCGATCGGGATCGATGCGTCGGGCGGCATGCAGCGTCCGGCGGCGGCGGCCGCGCCCGCGCGGACACCGTCGCCGTTCCCCGGCGCGCCGCTGCCTCCCGCGCGGCCGGCGTCGCCATCGAGGCCGTCTCATCCGAAGTCCAAGGAGCAGCTCGGCACGCTGCAACGCATCACGGACGAAACCGGCGGCCGCACGGAGCTCATCGTCTCGGCACGAGACCTGGCCCCGGCGACTGCCAACATCGCCGACGAGCTGAGCCGCCAGTACTTCATCGGGTACGGCTCGTCGGCGGCGAAGGACGGGCGCTGGCACACCATCGACGTCCGTCTCGTCCATCACGGAGCCCACACCGTGCGCGCGCGCAAGGGCTTCGTCGCCAACTGACGGGCGCTGGGCCGCGGCACGCCTGTCGCGGCCCGAGGATCCGGGCTAGCATGCAGCGTGCTTCGCTGGGTGACCGCCCTGGGCCTGTCGGTCTTGGGGAGCGCCGGCGGCCTGCTCGTGTCGTCCGTCATTCTGTTCGTGCGGACCGACGCCCGTACGCGAGCGGTGCCCTGGCTCGTCTCGTACGCCGTCGGAACTTTGCTGGGTGCGGCCTTGCTCGGCCTGCTGCCCGAGGCCTTGATCTCGCTCGAGCCGCGACGAGCCGCCGCCGCGTTGCTCGCCGGCGTGCTGGCGTTCTTCCTGTTCGAGAAGCTCGTGCTCTGGCACCACTGGCATGACGACGAGGCGTGCGATGTCCATCGGAGCACGGCGACGCTGCTCATCGCCGGCGACGCGATCCACACGTTCGTCGACGGCGTCGTCATCGCCGCGGCCGTGCTGATTTCGCTGCCGCTCGGCGTCACGACGGCCGTGGCGATCGTCGCGCACGAAGTGCCGCAGGAGGCCGGCGACTTCGCCATCCTGCTCGCCGCTGGCTACTCGCGCCGCCGTGCCGTCCTGCTGAACCTGACGTCGGCCACGGGGGGCGTGCTCGGCGCGGCGGCCATGCTGCTCTTCGGGACCGGCGTCCCGCTCGTCGTGCCGTACGTGCTGGCGTTCGCCGCCGGCAGCTTCCTCTACATCGCCATGGTCGACCTGATCCCGACGCTGCACCGCGGAACGCTCGACCGCAACGCCGTGCGCCAGGTGATCCTCATGACGGCGGGCCTGCTCACGATTGCGATGCTGTAACGCGGGCACGGCGATGCTCCCGGCGCGGCGTGTCCGGCGCCGAGTACGCTCCTCCGCCGGCTGACGCTGGACAGAAACGGGCCTGCCCTGCGAAGCTCTGGTACTCTCTTTGCTCGACTCCAGGCATTTGCCCGACGGACGCCCGTAATGTGGAGGAGATCGCGTTCCCTGCTGCTGCGCACCGCGGTCGTGCTGTCGGCTTGCGCCGCCACGGGTGCGGCGCAGATGAGCGACCGCGATCTCGCGCAACGCATCTCGCAGACGATCAGCGCCTACCCGCACTACACGGTCTTCGACAGCATCGAAATCCAGGTCACGGACCGCTCCGTGCTGCTCGCCGGCCGGGTGACGACGCCGAAGAAGCGCGACGAGATCGAGGCGCGCGTCCGCAAGATCGACGGAATCCGCGACGTCACGAACGAGATCGGCGTGCTTCCGGTGTCGCCCGCCGACGACGAGCTGCGGTACCGGATCGCGCACGCCATCTACGGCCATCCGATGTTCTGGGTGTACGCGCAGATGCCCGTGCCGCCGATCCACATCGTCGTGGAACGAGGCCGGATCACGTTGACGGGCGCGGCCGACAGCGAGGTGCAGAAGTCGATGGCCGCGACGCTGGCGCAGGTCGGCGGCACGCTCGGCGTGACGAATCGGATCCGCGTGGACCGGCGATGATCCGAAACTACGGTCCGGCGCTCGGCGTAACCATTCAGTGACGGCCGTCGTCCAATAACACCATGGCTCCCCTCGCTCCGCGCGCCCTTCACGCCTGGATTGCCTTCGCCATCGCGCTCGCGCTCGGAAGCGTGGCGTCGATGCAGGGCCCGGGCGGACCAGGCCGCGGCGGGCCCGGCGGTATGGCCGGCGGGCCTCCCGGCGCGAGCCGCGGCGCGACGCGAGATGTCGTCGCCTCCACGCGCCTCGGCACGGCGACCATTACGGGAATGGTGCTGACCGAAGGCACAGGGCTTCCCGTGCGGCGGGCGCGCGTCACGTTGAGCGGTCAGGGGCCCCAAGGCGGCCGGTCGACGCTCACGGACGATCAGGGGCGGTTCGTGTTCCAGGCGCTGCCCGCCGGACGGTTCACGCTGACGGCCAGCAAGGCCGGCTACGTCGACGCCAGCTTCGGCGCCAAGCGCGCCGGGCGACCCGGCACGCCGATTCAGCTCGCGGAGGGACAGAAGCTCGAGAGCGTGGCCATCACGCTCCCGCGCGGGGGGGTGCTCACCGGGATGGTCGTGGACGAGAACGGCGAGCCGGAGCCTGGCACCCAGGTCCGTGCGTTCCGCTACGCGATGCGCACCGGCGAGCGCTCGCTGCAGGCGGCCGGGCAGGATCAGACCGACGATCGCGGCATCTACCGCATCTTCCAGCTCCAGCCCGGCGAGTACGTGCTGAATGCCGTGCCGCGCAACCTGACCGTCGGGAACATGCGGGAAGCGATCGCATCCGAGGTCGCGGCCCTGCTCCAACAGGCCGGCCAGGCCCGCGCTGGCGGCGCACCGGGTGGAGGCGTTGGCGCACTGGCCGGTGGGCCCGCGGCCCAGACGCTCGTCGCCCGCGCCAACGAGCTGCAACTGCAACTGACGGCTGCCGAACAGGAACAGTCGAGCGCGTACGCGCCGGTCTACTATCCCGGCACGACGACGCTGGCGTCGGCGGCGACGGTCACGTTGGGTCCCGGCGAGGAGCGAAGCGGCATCGACTTCCGGCTGCAGCTCGTCGCGACCTCGCGGATCGACGGCGTCGTGCTGATGCCCGACGGCAGCCCGCTCCCGGCGGCCACCAACATCGCGCTCGTCTCCGCCGAGCGCGCGGGGCTGCCGAGCATCCCTGGCCTGAGCGCGAACAACGCGCGCGCGAATGCCAGCGGCCAGTTCTCCTTCAGGAACGTCACGCCCGGTCAGTACGTGATCCAGACGCGGGCCAACGTGTTCCGCGAAGGTGAACCCGGCAACGCGCAGCCGCCTGGTCCGGTCCGCGGCGGCCGCGGGATGGCCGGCGGGGCGATCGCGCAGGTGCTGTGGGCCTCGTCGGAGGTGTTCGTGAACGGCCAGGATGTCTCTGGCCTGATGCTGACGCTGCAGCCTGGCATGACGGTATCCGGCCGGATGGAGTTCGACGGCACGGCAGCGCCGCCGGCGGACCTCAGCCGGGCGCGCGTGAACTTGTCCACGAGGGGAGCGCAGCCCTTCGAGATCGGCGGCGTGCCACCGGCGCAGGTCGACGCGTCCGGCCGCTTCAAGATCACGGGCGTGCCGCCGGGTCGGTACGCCTTCTCGACATCGGTGCCGTCGAGCCCGCAGCCGCCTGCCGGTCGCGGCGGATCAGGGCCCGGACCGTTCGCGCAGAACGCCAACACCACCTGGCAACTGCGGTCGGCGATCGTCAACGGCGTCGACACGCTGGACTTCCCGCTCGAGCTCGGCTCGAATGCGGACGTGACGAGCGCCGTGCTCACGTTCACCGATCGCACGCAGGAGCTGTCCGGCATGATTCAGGACGTGAGCGGGCGGCCGACGGCCGACTACACGATCATCGTCTTCCCGTCCGATCGGCGGTACTGGACGGCTCAATCGCGGCGGATCACGTCGACGCAGCCTGGCACGGACGGGCGGTTCGCGATTCGCGGGCTGCCGCCCGGCGACTACCGCCTGACCGCGGTGACCGACGTCGAGCCCGGCGAGTGGTACGACCCGTCGTTCCTGGCGCAGCTTGCGCCGGCGTCGGTTGGCGTGTCGCTCGCGGACGGTGAGAAGAAGACGCAGGACATCAGGCTGGCTGCCGGGAGGTAGCCTGTCGCCGCCTGGCGCGCAGGATCGTCCACCAGATCAGCGCCGCCAGCACCGCCACGGCCGCGGTGAACGCACCGGCGAACAGCCAGAGCGTTCTGAACAGGATCGACGAGGCCCCCATCTGCACCTCGCACCGCATCGGCCGGCCGGCGAGCCTGTCGGCAAGCGTCTGCTCCCAGGTGAGCACGTTGCCGCGGCCGGCTTCGCCGTTCGCGCCGTCCTCGAGCCGCTTCACGTTGTGGTAGTAGATGCGGCTCGGCGCATGGAGCTTGAACCCCACGAGCTCCGCGCCGTTCCACCCGGCGTTCACGACGGCACGTTCCGCCGGCGGACCGACATCCTGGACGAAGCGGATCGTGTCCTCGGATCGCTCGAACGTGTACGACGACCACGAGAGCGGTCCGCAGTGCTGTAGATCGGAGAGCGCGGCGACCGAGACCCTCACTTGCACGTAGCGGCGTCCATGGCGGACCCAGGGCTGGCCGACGCGCACGTCCTCGCATCCCGGGCCGGCGAACAGCGCGGCGACCCGCTCGCGATCGACGGGGGCCGATGGTGACGGATCGAGCGGCACGCCGCGAAGGGCGACGAGCGCCGCGATCGAGGCGTCGAGCACCACGGTGGCGGAGCCATCGACGCCGAGATACATCTGCTCCTCGTACTCGTACTGGCGGCCGAACGGGTTACCGCAGCCGATCGCCGCGGTCAACGCGAGCACGACCGCGAGCATCCGTCTTGCCGGCCCGCGCATCGGTCGAATGATATACTGCGCTCCCCCGGGCTCACACGACCGCCCACCATCCGAGCTTCACGTGCCTCGTCTGTTTCTCATCGACGGCAGTTCGCAGATGTATCGCGCCTACCACGCGATCCGCGGGCTGACCGGACCGGACGGCCGATCGACGAACGCCGTCTACGGCTACACGACGATGCTGCGAAAGCTGATCACCGATCAGCAGCCCGAGTACATCGCCGCGTCGTTCGACCTCGCCGGCCCGACGTTCCGCGACGCGATGGCCGTCGACTACAAGGCGAATCGCGCCCCGATGCCGTCCGATCTCGCCGAGCAGGTGCCGCTCGTGCTCGAAGCGTCGGCGGCGCTGGGCGTGCCCGTCCTCACCGTCCAGGGATTCGAGGCCGACGACGTCATCGGCACGCTCGCGACGAAGGCGGTGGCCGCCGGGTTCGACGTCGCGATCGTGACGGGCGACAAGGACTTCTTCCAGCTCGTGCACGACGGCATCCGCGTCTTCAACCCGCGCGACGAGGGCACGTGGTACGACGAGCGCGGCGTGATCGAGAAGTTCGGCGTGCGGCCCGATCAGGTGGTCGACGTGCTCGCGCTCATGGGCGACGCGATCGACAACATCAAGGGCGTTCCCGGGATCGGCGAGAAGGGCGCGCGCGAGCTGATTCAGACGCACGGATCGCTCGAGGCGCTCATCGCCGCCGCCGGCACGATCCAGCAGAAGCGCTATCGCGAGGGTCTGCTCGCGCACGCCGACTCGGCGCGGTCGAGCCGCGAGCTGGCGCGCATCCGCACCGACGTGCCGGTCGGGTTCGATCCGGCGGCGCTGCGATACGGCGGTCCGTCGCGCGAGCGCTGCTACGCGTTGTTCGCGGCGCTGGGCTTCCGATCGCTCGTGCAGGAGTTCGCGCCGACGGCGGAGACGTCGGCGCGCGACTACGCCACGATCGCATCCATCGACGAGCTCGAGCAGCTCGGGCGCGCGCTGAACGAGGCCCCGCGCGTCGCCATCGCGGCGCTCAGCGACTCGACGTCGGCGACGACGGCCGCCGTCAGCGGGTGGGCGTTCTCGAGCACCGCGGGACACGCGCGCTACGTGCCGACCGGCCACGTGGGCTTGACCGATCCGCCGAACGCGGGTCCAGCCGACGTCGCAAGGATCATCGGACCCGTGCTGGCCAACCCGGCAATCGAGAAGGTCGGCCACGACTTGAAGTTCGTGGACATCGCCTGCGGGCGCGCCGGGCTGACGCTCGCCGGCCCGCTCTTCGACACGATGGTCATGAGCTATCTCGTCGACGCCACGCGATCGAGCCACTCGGTCGAAGGCCTGGCATTCGAGCGCTCGAACTACCGCGCCATGACGATCGAGGACGTGACCGGCAAGGGCGCGAAGGCGGTGCCGCTCGACCGCGTGCCGGCCACCTCGCTCACGGCGTTCGCGTGTGAGCGGGCGGACCTCCCGCTCGCGCTGTCGGCCGGCCTCACGGCGGATCTCGAGCGCGAGCACCTGACCCGGGTCTACGAGGAATTCGAACGGCCTCTCATCCCGGTGCTCGCCGACATCGAGCGCGCGGGCGTCCGGATCGACACTGCCGCCCTGGCGGCGCTCAGCGCGACGATGCAGGCCGAGCTCGACGAGCTGTGCCGTACGATCTACGGGCACGCCGGCTGCGAGTTCAACATCAACTCGCCGAAGCAGCTCGCCGACGTCCTGTTCGGACGGCTCAACCTCCAGGCCACGAAGAAGACCGGCAAGACGCGCGCGGTCTCGACGGCCCGCGACGTGCTCGAGGAGCTGGCGCTCGTCCACGAGCTCCCGGCCCTGATTCTCCGCTGGCGCGAGATCCAGAAGCTCAAGGGCACCTACGTGGACGCGCTGCCATCGCTCGTCGTGCCGGCGACGGGCCGCGTCCACACGACCTTCAACCAGGCGGTGGCCGCCACCGGACGGCTGAGCAGCAGCGATCCGAACCTGCAGAACATCCCGGTGCGCACCGCGCTCGGCCGCCAGATCCGCGCGGCGTTCGTGGCCGAGCCGGGCTACCGGCTGATCTCGGCGGACTACTCGCAGATCGAACTGCGCGTCCTCGCGCACCTGTCCGGCGACGAGGCGCTCGCCGACGCCTTCCGCCAGGGCATCGACATCCATGACCAGACGTCCGAGCGCGTGTTCGGCGGCCCAGGCGGACCGCTCGGGCTCGACAAGCACGAGCTGAGACGTCGATCGAAGATCATCAACTACGCCCTGCTCTACGGCAAGACGGCGTTCACGCTGGCGAAGGACATCGGCGTGTCGCAGCAGGCCGCGCAGCAGTTCATCGATGCCTACTTCGCCGGCTATCCGGGCGTCCGCGCCTTCATCGATCGCACGCTCGCAGAGGCGAGGGCCACTGGCGTCGTCCGGACGATCAGCGGACGCCGGCGTCTCGTGCCCGAGCTGCTCAGCAAGAACGGCCAGATTCGCGCCGCCGCGGAGCGGGAAACCGTGAACATGCCGATCCAGGGCACGGCCGCCGACATCCTGAAGAAGGCCATGATCGCCGTGCACGACACGCTCGCCGAGCGAAACGCGGGCCGGCGCCATGCCAGCCGGATGATTCTCACGGTCCACGACGAGCTGCTCTTCGAAGCGCCGGCCGACGAAGCGGCGGAGGTCGCCGCGCTCGTCAAGAGCGTCATGGAACGGGCCTTCCCGCTCGACGTCCCGCTGACGGTGGACGTCGGGGTCGGTGACAACTGGACGCTGGCGAAACCCTGATGACCCGTCGGCAGCCTCGGCCGGCCCTTCTATAATCTCTTCCGTGGTCGAACCGGTCATTGTCCGCCGCGAGGCGCACAACCTCTCCCGGCGTGACATAGACCCCGATGCCCTGAAGGTTCTCTACCGCCTCCGCGAGCACGGGTTCACGGCGTACTTGGTCGGCGGCAGCGTCCGGGATCTCTTGCTGGGACGGCGGCCGAAAGACTTCGACATCGGCACCGACGCGCACCCCTACCAGATCAAGCGGCTCTTCCGGAACTGCTGGATCATCGGCCGGCGGTTCCGGCTCGCGCACGTGAAGTTCGGCACGAAGACCATCGAGGTCGCCACCTTCCGCCGGATCGTGACCGAGCCGGCGCGGCCCGACGACGAGCCGGTGGTCGCCGATGCGACACCCTCGCCCGGCGGGCTCGGGCCGCTCTCCCGAGACAACACGTTCGGTACGCCCGAGGAAGACGCGTTCCGGCGCGACTTCACCATCAACGGCCTGTTCTACGACATCGGGACGTTCTCGGTGATCGACTACGTCGGCGGCCTCGACGATCTCGAGAAGCGCGTCGTGCGATCGATCGGCGATCCCTCCGTGCGGTTCGTCGAGGATCCGGTGCGGATGCTGCGCGCGATCGTCATGGCCTCGCGGCTCGGCTTCGACCTCGATCCGCTCGTCACCGAGGCGATCGCCGAGCACCGCGGCCTCATCGCCAGCGCATCGCCGGCGAGGCTCCTGGAGGAGTACTTCAAGATCCTTCGCGCCGGCGCCGCCGAAGCGACGTTCCGCGCGCTCGCCCGCGCGCGTCTGCTCGAGCTCGTCACGCCGGAGCTCCAGTCGCCGCCCGATGCGCTCTGGGACGCGCTGGCGCGGCTCGATCGCTACCGGCAGCGGTTCACGTCAGCGCCAGACGAGCTGACCACGCCGCTGCTCCTCGGCTCGCTGCTGCAGCCGCTGGGCGTGCTGTCGAAACCGCTGCACGGCCGCGGCGCGAGCGCACACGCCGATCGCGTGAGCTTCGGCATCCTGCCGGTGGCGCGTCGCGATCTGGAACGGCTGCGCCAGATCACCGACCTGGCACCCCGGCTGATCGATCCCGGCCTGCCGCCGCGCGTCGTCCGAAGCCTCCCGCATCGACCGGCATTCGCCGACGCGGTGACCTGGCTGGACATCCATGCCGAGGCGCCGGACGTCGTCGAGACGTGGCGGCAGGTTCAGCATCGGCGCGTCGCGCCGCCGCACGGCGAAGCCGCCGAAGGGCTTCCAGACGAAGGCGCGGCGCGGCCGTCTCGCCGCCGCCGGCGACGCCGGAGGCGGCGCCGAAGCCACGGTCCCGAGGTCTGACCTCCGCCGCGCCCGCGGCTCAGCCGCGCTTCCGCTCGAATTCCCGCATGAACTCGACGAGCGCTTGCACGCCCTCTTCCGGGAACGCGTTGTAGATCGAGGCTCGAAGCCCACCGACCGACCGATGGCCCTTGAGGCCATCGAAGCCCGCGGCCGTCGACTCCTTGACGAACAGCTTCTCGAGCTCCTCGGACGGCAGCCGGAAGGTCACGTTCATCGCCGAACGGCTGTCCGGCTCGGCATGAGGACGCCAGAAGGGCGTGCGATCGAGCTCGTCGTACAGAATCCGTGCCTTCCGATCGTTGATCGCCGCGATGGCCGTGAGGCCGCCGGTGCGCTTGAGCCACTTCAGCACGAGCCCGAGGATGTAGACGCCGAAGGTCGGCGGCGTGTTGTAGCGCGACCCGTTGTCGGCCTGCACCTTGTAGCTCAACATCGGCGAGAGCGATGCGGCCGATCGCGCCAGCAGGTCCTCGCGCACGATGACGACCGTCACGCCCGACGGCCCGAGATTCTTCTGCGCGCCGGCGTAGATGAGGCCGAACTTCGAGACGTCGACGGGCCGCGAGAAGATGTTCGACGACGCGTCGCAGACGAGCGGGGCCTCGCCGACGTCGGGAACCTGCTTCCATTCCGTCCCGAAGATCGTGTTGTTCGACGTCATGTGGACGTAGGCGGCGCCGGCGGTGAGCGCCAGCTCGTGCTGCGCGGGAATCCGCTTGAAGTTGCCGGCCTCTCCCGTCGCCACCACGTGCGTCGTGCCGACGCGCTTCGCCTCCGACAGGGCCTTCTTCGACCACTCACCCGTGACGATGTAGTCGGCGGTCGAGCCGGCGGCGAGCAGGTTCATCGGCACCATCAGGAACTGCAGGCTGGCGCCGCCCTGCAGGAACAGCACCTTGTAGTTGGCGGGAATCGAGCCGAGCTCGCGCAGGTCCGCCTCGGCGGCATCGATGATGTCGTCGAACGGCTTCGAGCGGTGGCTGATCTCCATGACCGACATGCCGACGTCCGGCAGCGTCACGAGCTCGCGCTGGGCTTGTTCGAGCACCGGCAGGGGCAGCACCGCAGGGCCGGCGGAAAAATTGTAGAGACGGGTCGTCACGGGAACCTCGCTTGTCTGGCGCGCGGACGGCGCCATCTGAGCCTTCCATGATTTCACGGATCGTCGGCGCGCCGCGAGTGCGGCGACGCGCCAGCGCTGGCGCGATCAGATGAGGTGGACGAGCAGGCCGTCGCGAAGCTTCGGCTCGAACCAGGTCGACTTCGGCGGCATGATGCCGCCTTCATCGGCGATGAGCATCAGGTCGTCGATGCTCACCGGGTACATCGAGAAGGCCACGCTGGCGCGTCCGGACGCGACGAGCCGCTCCAGCTCTTCCGGCCCGCGGATCCCGCCGACGAAGTCGATGCGCTTGTCGGTCCGCGGATCGCCGATCTGCAGGAGCGGGCCGAGCACGCGCTGCTGGAGGACCTCGACGTCCAGGCCATCGGCGGGCGCCGTGCCTGGAGCGGCGGCAGGCAGACGAAGGCCATGCCAACGGCCGTCGAGGTACATCGTCACCTCGCCGCGGCCGGCCGGCCGCGGGCTTCCGGCGCCGACCTCGCAGGCCTGCCGCAACGCGTCGAGGAACGCCGCTGCACTCAGACCGCCGAGATCCTTGACCACGCGGTTGTACGGAAGGATCTGCATCTGATCGTGCGGGAACGCGACGGCGACGAAGCGCGAGGCTTCGGCGCGGCCGGGCAGGGCCTGCCGGGCGCGCGCGGCGCTCGCGGCGCGATGATGGCCGTCGGCGATGTAGAGCGCGTCGAGCCGCCCGAACGCCGCGACGAGCTCATCGCACGCCGCGCCGGTTACGCGCCAGATCGTGTGCTGGACACCGTCGGCGGCGGTGAGGTCGTACAGCGGCGCGGCGGCCGCGGCCTGGCGCGCAATCGCGTCGATGGCTGGGGTGGCGCGGTGGGTGAGGAAGACCAGGCCCGTCTGCGCGCGGAGCTCGAGGATGTGTCGCGTGCGGTCGTCTTCCTTGTCCTGGCGCGTCTTCTCGTGCTTCTTGATCGTCCCGCGCTCGTACTCGTCGACGGCGAAGCATCCCGCCCAGCCCACTTGCTGATGGGGCCCCATCCGCAGCCGATAGCAGTACAGCGACGGCTCGTCGTCGAGGACGAGCGGCGCGGCGCGCTCGAGGTGCTCGAAGTTACGGACGGCCTGATCGTAGACGAGCGCGTCGTACGGGTTGGTGCCGGCCGGCAGGTCGATCTCGGAGCGCGTGACGTGCAGGAAGCTCAGCGGCCGATCCGAGGCGAGCGCGCGGGCTTCCTCGGTGCTGACCACGTCGTACGGCACGGAGGCCACGTCGGCCGCCGCTCGGGGATCGGGCCGAAGCGCGCGGAACGGAAACAGCGCTGACATCGCAGCTAACCGGCCGCGGTCGCGGCGTTGGACGTGCGCGCGCCGCCGGACAGTTGCTGCTGCAGCTCACGAAGGATCTCGTCGCGGACGCGACGGAATTCGTCGAGCCGTTCCGACGGGATCGGCTCGCCAGCCGGCATCCGGCTGAAGGCTGTCACGGGGTTCAGGTACACGTTGTTCTTCATCACTCTGAAGTCGAGGTGCGGTCCGGTCGCCGTGCCGGTCTGGCCGACTCGACCGATCATCTCGCCCTGCTCGACGCGAGCGCCCGGCCGGATGCCCGGGGCGAACGACGACAGGTGCAGGTACGCCGTCTCTAGGTTGCCGGTGTGCCGGATCCGGACCATGCGGCCGGCCTCGCCGGCCCACTCGGCGGCGACGATGGTGCCGGCGGCCACCGCGTTCACGGGCGTGCCGAACGGCGCCCCGTAGTCCACGCCGAGGTGGGCGCGCCGCACCTTGTGCACCGGGTGGAAACGGTTCGTGGAGAAGCCTGAGGTGACGCGCGGGCTGAACGGCAGCGGCGACTTGAGGAACTGCCGGCGGAGCGATCGCCCCTGCTCGTCGTAGAACGCGGGCCGCCCGTCCGGGCCGGTGAATCGAACGGCCGTCAGGCGGCGTCCGCGGACGGAGAGCACGGCGGCCTTGACGTCGCCGTATCCGACGAACGCTCCGTCGCGCATCGCGCGGTCGAACAGAACCTCGACGCCGTCGCCGCGGCGCAGCTCGGCGTTGAAGTCGACCTCGCCGGCGAAGATCTCGGCGACGCGGAGCGGCAGTTGGATGTTCTCGCCGGCGGCGTCGAACGCGTTGATCAGCGAGTCGTGATCCGGTGAGATCCTCGCCTCGATCGCAGCACCGACGTACTCCCGGGGCATCTCGACGACGGCGACGTCGAGCGTATCGGCCACTTCGGTGGCCTCGCGCCGGAACACGACGCGCAGGAGCCGATCGGCATCAATCTGATAACGGAATTCGCGGAACAGCCCGTCCAGTCCCCTTGTGATCTGATAGACGCGGTCGGCCCGCAGCTCGCGCGGATTGAACACCGACGTCACCGCGCTCACGATCGAGCGGGACAGTTCCTCGGGGAGCTGCTGGCGCAGCAGGCTCTCGAGCGTCGCGTTTCTCGGCACCACGGACTCGAACGTCGTCGCATCCGGCGCCAGGTGCACGTCGACGGCCGGCGCCGGTGCGGGCGCGACGATCGACGATGCGCGGCAGCACACGACGAGCGCGATGGCGACGAAAACCGCAGCGGAGCGCGAGGGTGGTACCACGGCGAAGGCCGAAAGTGTAGCATCGGCCGCCGCTGCGAAAAAGAAAAAGCGGGCGCGAAAGCGCGCCCGCCCAGAAGTGCACGGAACCGCGCGGACTACCGGCTGAACTTGACGCCGATCGTGAAGCGGGTCGTGTTGCCGTCGCTGATGGGCAGGTCGAGCTGCGCGTACGCGCTGGCTTTGTCGTTCAAGGCGTAGGAGATGCCTGCGCCAGGCGTGAACACGATGCTGGTGTCGCTCGTGCCGCAGTCGACGGCGAGCGCATCGCACAGATCGCCGAACGCCCCAACGTCGCCGCTGACGCGCCAGATGCCGATCATCCCGTGGGCGAACCACTGGGCTTTGTCGGACAGCGGCCCGCTGACCTGAACGCCGCCCTGCAGAAACAGGCTGTTCCAGCTGACGTCCAGCAGGCTTTCGCCGTTGTGGTGGAAACTTCCATCGACAATCCAGGACAACATCTTGTCGTTGGCGAGGGACCGGAGCCGATTCGAGACGGCCGCCTGAACACCGACGCCACCCTCGTCGCCGAGGAACGAGAGGCCCACGGCAACGTTGCCGATCCCCTCCGACCCCTGCGCGAACGCCGGCGCCGCCGACGCTGCGACGAGCGCCGTGGCCATCACGAATGCCTTCACTGACCGAATGAGCACAACAACCTCCAAGTAAGGACGAACAGCACTGCAGTCTCAGAATACGACGAAACGTATCAATTGACGCCTGTTCATTCGCACCGATCGCGAGCGAAGGTTGGACGTAGGAAAAAATGGGTAACGACGTGCCATCCCGTTGCGAAGGCCCCACCACGAAAAGTCGTCCGACCGCCCTCGCGCTGCGCGGAACGTGACGCGTCTCGACGTCATCCACTCGAACGAGACGCACGATGCCTTGTGATTGTTCGTCGCGACGTCGTCGCGGGCGGTCTGGCAGGCGTGGGAAGTGGCGAGCATCCATCGCTCGCGGCGACGCGTTCAGCTCAACGCGACCATGGCCGCCGCACCGACGACGGCCGCGAGCAACGTGCCGCCGGCCGCGAAGCGGACCCATGCGGAGTACGGCACGCCGGCGGCGAGCAGGATGGCCATCAGCGATCCGTTGGTAGGGGTCAGCAGCTCGGTCAGCCCCGCGCCCACTTGATACGCCATCACGGTGACCTGACGCGACACACCGACGAGGTCGGAGAGCGGCACGAGGATCGGCAGGCTCGAGACGGCGTGACCGCTGACGCTCGAGACCGGCACGTGCAGGGCCGCATGGAAGGGCACCATCAACGCCGCGGCGACGGCCGGAGGCCAGGCACCGAGCGGCGCGCTCAATCCGGCCAGCATGGTGTCGATGATCAGCCCGTCGCTGAGCACGAGCGAGATCGACCGCGCGACGCCCACCATCACGGCCGCGGGCAGCAGCGTCTTCATCCCCTCGAGATAGGCGTTCAACGTCCCCCCGATGCCGAGGCCGCCGACCAGGCCGGCCGCAATGCCGCCGGCGAGGAATCCGGCCGACAGCTCGTGGAATCCCCAGCCGAGCATCGACGCGCCGTAAACGTATGCGGCCATCGGCAGCAGCATCACCGCGAGCATCGAGAGATCGCGCGCCGTTGCCGGCATCTCCACGCCGCCGGTGTCATCGACGGCAGCGAGCCGGCGTCGACGCGCGTACCTCATCGTCCACCACGTCCACAAAGACGTCGCAGCCAGGAGCGCCGCAAGCCGGACGCCGGCGCCGGAGAGCGGCGGCAACTCCGCGAGCTGGAGCGCGATGCCGGCCTGGAACGGGTTGGTCGGACCGAACGCGCTGCCGATCATCGCTGCGCCCGCGCTCATCCCGACGACCGACACGGCATCGATCCCGAGCCGCCTTCCCAGCAGGAGCAGCACGGGCACGAGCGGGATGATCTCTTCCTGCATGTTCTCGAGCGCGCCCATCGCCGCAAACGCGCCCGCCACGAGCGGCACGGCCCCGAGCGTCCGGCGCCGGAACCGCTGCGCGAACGCGGCGACGAGCCGGCCCAGCACGCCGAGCGAGTCGAGCACGACCCAGGCGCCGCCCACGAACAGGATCACCGCGACGACGTCGCCCGCTTCCACGAACCCGCGAGGAATGGCGACGAGCGCGGCGAAGGCGCCAACCGGATGCGCGTCCACGCGGTGATAGGTGCCCGGCACGACGACGACGCGGCCGGTGACCCGATCGTCACGCCGCTCGAACTCGCCGGCCGGAATCCACCAGGTGAGCACGGCCGCGAAGACCACACCGGCCATGAGGACGATCACCGGGTGCGGAAGGCGCGACATGCGGCTGCGGTCTCAGCGCCGCACGGCCGGGCGCGTGACGAAATTGACCACGGCCGCCATCCACGCGTCGTGTGTGTCTTCGAGGTGCGCGACGTGATCGGCGCCCGGCAGCTCCACCATCTGCTTGTCCGCCGTGCCGAGCCTGGCGAACAGCTTCGCGCCGTCCATCGGCGGCACGTTGACGTCGCGCTCGCCGAAGATCAGGAGCGTGGGCATGGCGATTCGCGCCGGGTCGATCGCGTTCAGCTCGCCGTCGTTGCGCAAATCCATGCTCACGGGATCGCTTCGAAGCGCCTGCGCCACGAAGGCGTCGACGACGGCCTGCGGCGTGACCTTGGGTGAGACGAAGTCGCTGGCCGCGTCCTTGGCCGTGTTCCTGATCATCGCGGGCTTGGCCGGCGGATCGGCATCGACGAAGTCCAGATCGGGGTCGAAGGCGAAGCCGTACACGATCAGCGCCGAGAGGCTCCGTGGCGCCGTCTGCGCGGCCAGCATCGAGACCACGGCGCCTCGCGACCAACCGAGCAGCGCCGGCTTCGGCAATCCGGGATACTGCTGCGCCACCCAATTCAGCACGTTGACGATGTCGGCCGCCGAGCGCCGCGGGGTCAGCCAGCCCGTCGCGTCGCGCTTCGTCTCGCCGTAGCCGCGGAGGTCGACGGCGTACGCGGCGATGCCGTTCCGCGCGAGCGCGGCCAGGGTGGACCGCTGGAGCCCGGGCACCTGGAGATCGAAGTCCGGCAGGCTGCTCCACGTCCGGCCGTGCACGAGCACCATGGCCGCACGCGGCGACGCCGGACGCCTGGCCCACACGGCCAGCGGGTGGCCGTCCGACACGACGGTGAACCGCTCGGGTGCCGACTGTTCGAGGCCGCGCGGTCTGGCTTCGCCGACGGGCTCGGCGGCACGGAGCGCCAGGGCAAGGAGGATGACGAGCCGGCCCGCGATCATCACGACGATTATCGGCTCAGGCGATGCCGTCGAACGTGGTGATCTGCTCGTAGCCGGCGCGATCGCCGTCGTCAGGATTGCCGGGCCGGACGCTCAGGACGACCTGGCAGCCGGCGGCACGCGCCGCGGCGAGCTCGGCCGGAATGTCCGAGACGAACAGCATCGCGCCGGGCGTCGTTCCGAGCAGCCTGGCGATGCGCGTGAAGCTGGAGCTGTCGCGCTTGGATCCCACGGCGGTGTCGAAGTACGCGGCGATGCAGTGCGAGAGGTCGCCGTCTCCGGCGGATCCGAACAAGCGACGCTGCGCGAGCTCGCTGCCCGACGAGTAGATCGCGACGATCAGGCCGGCAGCACGCCAGCGCCGCAGGGCCCGCGGGACGTCGGCGAAGACTTCCCCACGCAGCTCGCCAGCCTTGAACCCCTCTTCCCAGATCAGGCCCTGCAGCAGCTTCAGGCCCGGCGACTTGCGATCGCGATCCATGAGCCAGCGGGCATAGGCGTCGACCGACTCGTGGAGCGCGGCCGGCGTCGGATCGCGCCAATCGGGTACGGACGCGTCGTCACGCCGGTCGGCGGCGTGCTCCGCTGCCAGCCGCGAGACGACGTCGCGGAATTCGGGATCGTCGTGGTGGCGAGCGATCCAGCCAGTCAGATGCGCCCGCGCGAACGGAAACAGCACGTCGCGGACGAACGCGAGCGGCGTCGTCGTGCCCTCGATGTCGAGCAGCACCGCGGCCACGCCGCGTTCGGCGAGTCCAACGCTCACGAGCGGTTCACGAGCGCGCGAGCGACGGCGGCAGGTACGCTGGCCCGAAGCAGAGAGGCTGGAACTGCTGGTCGATGCCGGTCTCCGTGTAGCGCGGCGCCCACCCGGCCTTGTCCTTGAACAGCCGGATGGCGCGGATCCGGCGGTCGGCGCAGAGATCGAACCAGTGATGCGTCCCCTGTGGCACGCGGATTAGATCGCCCGGCCCGACTTCGATCGCGAACACCGGCTGGCCAGGAGGATGGACGTGGAAGACCCCGCGGCCCTCGATGATGAACCTGACCTCGTCCTCGTCGTGCCAGTGCTCGGCGCTGAACTTGTTGAGCATCGCGTCGAGCCCGGGCGTGTTCGGAAAGACGTCGATCACGTCGGCGGTGACGTAACCACCCTGCGCGCTGAGCTCGTCGATCCGGGCCTTGTAGGCTTCGAGCAGGGCCTCGGCCGGAGCGTCTGACGGCACCGGAACGTCCGGTGCAGCCCGCCAGTAATCCACGCCGTTGGCGGCGAGAAACTCGCGGATCTCGTCGGGATCCTCGATCGTGCGCTCCAACTCGGGGATGGTCACTCGTGCCATGGCGCGCTCCTCCGTCCGACGGTCTCGAGCAGGAACTCGAGAACCTCCACATGCCGCGCCGCGTCGTCGAGCGTCGTGCCCCACGTGTAGAGACCGTGTTGGCGCAGGAGCACGCCGTGCGCGGCGGGATGCGCCTCGAGCGCCTCGTGGACGACGCCGGCAAGGCGCTCCATGTCCTGGTCGTTCTCGACGATCGGCAGCCACTCGCGGTGGTCGTGAGAAACGACGCCGGAGAGCCCCTTCAACATCTCGTAGCCTTGAATCGCGAGGCCACGCGCATCCGCATGGAGATCGGAGACGATCGTGCCCCAAACCGAATGCGTGTGCAAGACAGCGCCGGCACCGCGCCGCGCGAGCTCGAGGTGAAGAAGCGTCTCGGCAGAGGGCCGGCCCGCACCGCTTCGCCCGACGACTCGGCCGTCCGCATCCACCGTGAGGAACTGCCGTCGCGTCAAGCGGCCCTTGTGGGTGCCGCTGGCGGTGATCGCCAACGCCAACGGACGGCGAGAGAGCACGGCGCTGAAGTTGCCGCTGGTACCGAGCACCCAATTCCGGCCATCCAGCCGACGGCCGATTTCCGCGAGCCGCCTCGTCGCTTCGTCGAAGCTCGGCGGCTCGAAGACGCGCGGGACCATGGCCTGCGATGGTGCCCGGCCGCGGCGCCGCAGGTCAAGCGCGCGCACTCGTCGGCATCTCGGCGAGCGTCCGTTCGATCGTCTGGCACGCCGACGTGAGCCCGTCCTCTGCGGCCAGGCGGCAGCCGAGATGCTGCGCACGCACCACGTACTCCGCGCCACGGAGCGCGCGAAGATTGGAAACGACGCGTTCGCGCGCGTACCGCGCAGCGTCGACGACGCGCGCGACGCCGAGCCGTTCGGCGCGATGGGCATTGTCCGGCTGATCGTGCGCATGGGGGACGACCAGCATCGGCCGGCCCGCCGCTAGCGCCTGCGCTGTCGTGCCGATACCGCCGTGATGAACGATCGCTGCCGCGCGGGGAAACAGCAGCCAGTGCGGCACGTACTCGGCGACGTGCAGGTCAGGCACCGACGGCAAGGCCGAGCGATTCCTCGGGTCGGACCCGACGAGCAATACGGCACGTTCGTGCAGCATCCGAACGGCCGCGACGCTCTCCTCGTAGAAGCGGCCTGCCGCTCCGACGGCGGAACTTCCGAGCGTGAAGACGATCGGCGGCGGGCCGTCGTCGAGAAAGGCCGCCAGATCGGGCGGGAGCACGTCGGCGTCGCTGCGGTGGAACACGAACCCGGTCGCGACCGTCGCGGCGGGCCAGTCAGGCTGCGGAGGACCGAACACCGGCGAGAAGAGCGCGAGCGTGCCCCGCCGCGAGAACTGGCCTTCGTAGAGCGGATCGCCTGCCGGCGGCAAGCCCAACTCGCGCCGGAAGCGGCGAACCGGCGCCGTCCACGGCCCCGTGATGCGATGCGCGAGCCCGAGGAACAGGCGCGCGAGCCAGCGCGATCGCCGCACGACGCGAAGAACACGCGGATGGGGAGGCAGCACGGGAAAGTCGTACGACGAGAAGAAGGACGCCGGCGCGAGCGCGCTGGATATCCATGGCACGCCGGCCGCTTCCGCGGCCAGCGGCGCCGCGAACGTCACCGGGTGAGACACGACCAAATCGGCGCCGGCGACGACGGAGGCGAGATCGTCGAACGCGCCACGGACAACGGGAACGATCAGCTCCCGGATGACCGCCTCGGTCCCACGGGCGGGATCCATCAGGCGGCGGATCGTCGCCGTATCCGTCGGGTCGACATCCGGGCGTAGCGCGGTGAGCTCGACGCCCTCGCACTCCGCCTTGCTGCGGTAGTACTCCGGAGCGGCGAGCACCGGCTCGTGGCCGAGCGCTCGCAGCCTCCTGGCTATGGCCAGGTACGGAAACAGATCACCATAGGACCCCCAGCACGCGAGGACGACGCGTGCCATGCGGCTGGATCAACGGCGGCTGCCGAGCAGCGAGCCGAGCACGCCGCGCAGCAATTGGCGGCCGAGGCCGGAGCCCATGCTGCGCGCCGCGCTCCTGGCCGCCGATTCGAGGATCCCTTCGTGGCGTCCGCCGCGCGGTCCCGTCTTCCCGAAGATGAGATCCGTGAGGCTGCCCCCCTGGGATCCCGCGCCAGCGGTTGCCGGCGGCGGTGCGCCGGACGGCACGTCCGCCGGAGCGGTCGCCGCTGCGGTCTTCAGCTTCTCGAACGCCGACTCGCGATCGACGGTCTGCTCGTAGTGACCGCGCACGACCGAGCTCCGGAGCACGGCTTTGCGCTCGTCCGCACTGAGTGGTCCGATCCGCGAACCCGGCGGCAGAATCCAGGCGCGTTCGACCACCGACGGCGTGCCCTTCTCGTCCAGGAGGGACACCAGCGCTTCGCCGACGGCGAGCTCGGTGATGACGCGCTCGGCGTCGAGCGACGGGTTCGGACGCAGCGTGCTGGCCGCGGTCCGTACCGCTTTCTGATCGCGCGGCGTGAAGGCGCGCAGCGCGTGCTGCACGCGGTTGCCGAGCTGCGCCAGGACCGCGTCGGGCACGTCCAGCGGATTCTGCGTCACGAAGTACACGCCAACCCCTTTGGACCGGATCAGCCGGACGACCTGCTCGATCTTCTCCACGAACGCGGCCGGGGCGTCGTCGAAGAGCAGGTGCGCCTCGTCGAAGAAGAACACGACGCGCGGCTTGTCGGGATCGCCAACTTCGGGAAGGCGCTCGAACAGCTCCGAGAGCAGCCACAACAGGAAGCTCGCGTACACCTTCGGCGCCGTCATCAACCGCTCGGCGGCCAGGATGTTGACGATGCCCCGGCCGTCGACCGTCTGCAGCAGGTCGTCGATGTCGAGCATGGGCTCGCCGAACAGCCGGTCGGCGCCCTGCTGTTCGAGGGCGAGCAGCGACCGCTGGATGGCGCCGATCGACGCCGCCGAGACGTTGCCGTACTCCGTGGTGAACCGCTTCGCATTGTCGCCCACGAACTGGAGCATCGCGCGAAGATCCTTCACGTCGAGCAGCAGCAGGCCGTTGTCGTCGGCAATCCTGAACACGAGCGCCAGCACGCCGTGCTGCGTCTCGTTCAGGTTCAAGAGCCGGCCGAGCACGAGCGGCCCCATGTCGGAGATCGTGGTGCGCGCCGGGTGGCCCGCTTCGGCGAACACGTCCCAGAAGGTCACCGGACTCGCCGCCCACTGTGGCGCGTCGATCTTCAGGCTCGCGAGCCGCTGTTCCAGCTTGGGAGACAACGTGCCGGCGGCGGCGAGGCCGGCGAGATCGCCTTTGACGTCGGCCATGAACGTCGGCACGCCGATCGACGAAAAGCGCTCGGCGAGCACCTGGAGCGTCACCGTCTTGCCGGTGCCGGTCGCGCCGGTGATGAGACCGTGCCGGTTCGCGAGCCCCGCGAGCAGCGCGAGGTCACGGCCGTCGTGCGTACGGGCCAGGGGGAGCGGAGTCGACATGCCGCTATGTTAGCGGCTGAACGGCATCGAAGCAGCAGGCGTCCTGTCGCGGATGCCGACGACCTTCACACGGCTGGCTGGCCTATCGGCCTTCGCTGCGTACAGCTTGCGATCCGCGGCGCTGAGCAGCGTCGTCGGCGTCCGGCCGTCGCGCGGGTACACGGCCACCCCGGCGCTCACCGAGATCGCGGGCTGATCCCGATCCTCGCGCAGCCGATCCATGATGCGCTGAACGACCGCCCAGGCGCCTCGCTCGTCGGTGTCCGGCAGCACGGCGACGAACTCGTCTCCGCCGTACCTGGCGGCGGTATCGCTGATGCGACATCCGGCCTTCAGCGTCTCGGCCACGCGGCAGACCGCTCGGCTCCCGACGAGATGGCCGAACCCGTCGTTGATCTCCTTGAGCCCGTCCATGTCGAAGAACACCACCGCGAGCTCGCGCTTCTGTTCATCCGCCTTGGCGATCTCGTCGGTCATGACTTCCACGAGCCGGCGGTAGTTCGGCAAGCCGGTCAGCGGATCGGTCACGACGAGCTCACGGAGCTGACGCTCGGCGACCTCGTACTCGGAGGCCAGCGCGGCGAGCGACAGCGCGATGACGGCGTTGACGCCGACGAACAGTTGCACCACCGCCAGCGAGACGAACGGCGTGGATCGGACGAACGGGCCGTTGCCGTTCAGCGTGCCGTAGATCGCGAACACGGCGATGACGACCAGCGCCGCGGCGGCGGCGCGTCGCCCGAGGCGGAACGCGACCCACAGCAGCAACGGCAGGCACAGCAACTCGATCGGGAATCCGCGGAGCTCGAGCGGCACCGGAAAGAACACGAGCGCCGCCACGGCCCCGATCGCGAACGTCGCTGCCGCCGCTTCCGCCAGTTGCGCGACCTGCACGCGCGCGAGCGAGAGCTTCCCCCAGAGCAGGACTTGCGGGGTGACGAGCAGCATGCCCACGAGGCTGCCCAGCGCGAGCGTGCTCCAGAGCACGCCGTACTCCGCCCACGGAACGAGGCCCGTCATGACCAGCACGAGCGTGTTGATCATGGCGCCGATCGTGGTGTTCGCGAGCATCACGACGCCGGCGAACCGCAGGCTGTTGCGAGGCGTCTGCAGGGCGTGCCGCCCGCCCGCGTAGCGATTGACCAGGTACGCCGCGAGCAGCGCCTGCAGCGTGTCTCCCGCCGCCCGGCCCGTCACCGCGGCGGCCACGCCGATCTCGTACGCGTACAACGCCGTCGCGGAGGCGAACACGACCGGCCAGATGCGGTAGCCGGCGAGCAGCATCGCGCCGAGCGCGATGCCCGACGGCGGCCAGACCAGGCTCGCCGTCGGATAGCCGTACGCCAGCCTCAAGCCGACCTCGCCCGTGACGATGTATGCGATGGCGGTGGAGACCAGCAGGGTCTGCTCTCGGGTGAACCGCCCGCGAAGCGCCTCGACGTAATCGCGCCACATCTCGCGGGCCGAGGGTGCATGTCTCATACCACCGGCCGCGCCCCCGGACGAAACTCGCCGCCCGACGCCCCCGGTGGAACACCGAGCGCCGCGTCGCGACGTCGGCGCGCGCGCCGCTTTCAGAAATGTCGGACGATGTGCGTCTTTGTAATCGTGATCAGGCGACGGTGTGCAATCGCGCGATCTCGTCGTACAGGACAGCCGCGGCGATGATGCCGTTGTGGAAATTTGAAAGGTCCAGATGCTCGTTGGGCGCGTGCGCATTCTCATCGGGCAGGCCGACACCGAACAGCACGACCGGCGCACCCAATTCCTGCTGGAAGGTCGACACGACCGGAATCGATCCGCCTTCGCGGCAGAACACCGGCGCGGTGCCAAAGCCCTGCTCGATGGCACGCGCGGCCGCGCGCACGAAGGCATTGTCGTACGACGCGATCCACGGCCGGCCGCCGTGCATGCGGGTGACGGTCAGCTCCACGGTCTTCGGCGTGAGCTTCCTGACGTACGCCTCGAAGCGCGACGCGATGACGTCCGGATCCTGATCGGGCACGAGACGCATGCTGACCTTCGCCATCGCCACGGCCGGGATGACGGTCTTCGCGCCGTCGCCCGTGAACCCGCTCAGCAAGCCGTTGACTTCGAACGTGGGCCGCGCCCAGACGCGCTCGAGGACGCTGTAGCCCGATTCACCGAAGAGCTTCGGGGCGCCAAGATCCTTCCGGTACTTCCGCTCGTTGAAGGGCAGCGCACGCCATGCGGCCCGTTCCTCGTCCTGCAGCGGGCGCACGTCGTCGTAGAAGCCGGGAATCTTCACGCGGCCGCTGCGATCGCGCATCTGCGCGAGGACCTGGGCGAGGACCATCGCCGGGTTCGCAACGGCGCCGCCGAACACGCCGGAGTGTAGATCCGTCGCGGTACCACGCACGTCGAGCTGGAAGTACACGAGCCCACGCAGGGCGTAGCAGATCGACGGCACGCCACGATCGAACATCGCCGAATCCGAGATGACGACCGCGTCGGCCGCCAGCGCGGCTCTCTCTCCGCGGATGACGTCGTCGAGATGGGTGGAGCCCACCTCTTCCTCGCCTTCGATGATGAGCTTGACGTTCAGCGGCAGGCGGCGGGCGATCGCGAGATGCGCTTCGAGGGCCTTCAGGTGCATGAACACCTGGCCCTTGTCGTCGGCCGCGCCGCGGGCGTAGATCTCGCCATCGCGCACCGTGGCGTCGAACGGCGGGCTCTGCCATTCGCTCAGCGGATCGACCGGCTGAACGTCGTAGTGTCCGTAGAACAGCATCGTCGGTGCGCCGGCGGCGTGGAGCCAGTCGCCGTAGACGATCGGGTTGCCGCCGGTCTCGATCAGCCGGACGTTCTCGAGACCGATCCGGCGCATCTCGCCGGCGGTCCACTCCGCGCAGCGCCGCACGTCCGCCTGATGCTGCGGGAGCGCGCTCACCGACGGAATCGCCAGGTAAGTCTTCAGTTCCGAGACGTAGCGATCGCGATTGGCCTGGATGTGATCGATGACCTGCAGCATCGCCGCAGGATACACCAGCGGTCGGCGTCGCCTGGCGACGTCAGGACTTGTCGTTGCTGGCCGGCAGGTCGATCGTCAGCCCCGTTCGGGTGCGGATGGTGTCGAACGCGCGGCGCCAGTTCGAATCCTCGAAACGGAGGACCAGGTAGCGATCGACGCCTTGCAGGACGATCCAGTGTTTGGCCGTCCGCAGCATGCCGCCGACGTCGATGTTCGTTGGCGGGCCGGGCACGGTCGTGTCCCACTTGGGATCCCGCGCCTTGACGTAGGTCGCGCGAACGACGGCGGAGTAGGGGATCGATGCGAGCACCGCCCCGCCGCGCTTCGCCACGGCCGCGAGCGTGCCATCCGCGAAGTTCAAAGTGACATCCTGATCGTTGGTCTTGTTCCGGTCGGTGACCACGAACAGCTTGACGTCAGGAATGCTGAGCGCCTCTTCCGGAACGACGGCCGTTGCCGCACGTCCGGCGGGCGGAGCGCCGCGCGATGCCCTCGCCGCCGGCTTCGGAAGCGCGGTGGTCGAGGCCGTTGGCGATGAGGACGACGCTGACGGCTGCGGCACGGCGGGGGCAGCCGGCGTAGTCGAACTGGATGCCTCGGACGCCGGCGGCGCTGTCGGCGGCGCCTCGGGGCTCGTCGCTGGCGGCGGCGGAGGCGCGACAGCAGGCGGCGGTGTCACGTTCTCCGCGGCCAGGGGCGGGGCAGGCGGCGGCGCGTCCGATGACGGACTTCGCATCACGAACCAGCCGATGACGCCGACAACCAAGATCGCCGCGCCTGCGATCGCGAGCACCGGCGGCTTTCGGGCCGTCGCCGGAGGCGCGGCCGCGACAGGTGGCTTCGACGGCAGGATCGGTGGGGCCTGTGCCTCCGGAGTGCTGACCTGGGAGGTGCCGCCCATCACCGGCGACGGGACCGGGACGGCGCGCGAGGCTTCTGGCGGCGTCATGCCCGTGGCGGGCGTCTGCATTGCCGGCGCCGCGAATGTCGGGGCACTCGCAGCGGCGGGTTTCGAAGCGAGCACCGTGGGCTCGAGCTCAGCAGGCGCCTGCGCCGCGCCCACGAGGGGCGTCGGATCGGGCGTCCGGCCGGTCAGCGGCGGCAACGACGACGCCGTCGACCGGACGATGTTGCCGGTGGGCATGGCCCGCGACGGCGTGCGAAGCATCTCGGTGGGCGCCGACGAGCTGTACGGCGGCGGCATTGGCAGCCCGTCGAGACACCTGGCGAACGCCTCATGGAATTCGACGGCCGACTGGAATCGCTCGTCCGCGTTCTTGGCAAGGGCGCGGGCGAGAACCTGTTCGACCCATGCCGGCAGGTCGCTCCGGATCTCGCCGATCGGCGCGGGCAGGTCGTTCACCTGCGATTGCGCCATGGCGAACGGCGTATCGCCCTTGAACGGCAGCTTGCCAGCGGTCAGCCGATAGAAGACGACGCCGATCGCATAGAGATCCGCGCGAGCGTCGATCTCCTTGCCCATCACCTGCTCGGGCGCCATGTAGGCCGGCGTGCCCATCATGAACCCCGCGCTCGTGAGGTGCTCGGTTCCGGCGACGCGCGCGATGCCGAAGTCCATCACCTTGATGGCGCCAGCCTCGGTGACCATCATGTTGGCCGGCTTCAGGTCGCGATGGACGACGCCCATGCTGTGGGCGTGCGCAAGCGCCGCGAGCGCCTGCATGCAGAGCTCGGCGGCGCGCTCAGGGGCGAGCGGCCCCGAGCGTTCGACGAGACGCTCGAGCGTCTCGCCGCGCACGAACTCCATGACCATGAGCCACTGGCCTTCGTGCTGGAACAATTCGTAGATCGTCGCGATGCCCGGATGGCTGAGGCGCGCGACCGTAATCGCTTCGGCGCGGAACCGCTTCGCGATCTCCGGATCGTTGAGCTCCGCGTTCAGGACTTTGATGGCGACGTCACGGTGCAGCGTCTCGTCGACGGCGCGGTACACGGTGCCCATCCCACCGCGGCCGATGCGGTCCAACACGCGGTACTTGCCGATGTTCTGCCCTACCATGCCTGCGCCCGAAAACCCCGCAGTCTAGGCTCCGCTCCACGACGTTGTCAATCGACCGTCAGTGCCACAGCGGCCGCTCGCATCAGCGCTCCACCGCGTACAGATCCAGCGCCGTCTCGCGGCCGCGGAGGACGCGCGCTCCGAGCGATCGCACCATCACCCGATCGCGGACGCGCGCATAGGTCGACCCGGAGATCACGATCTCGCCGGGCCCGGCCACTTCGCTCTCGATACGCGCCGCGGTGTTGACCACGTCCCCGAGCACGGTGAACTCGCGCCGTTTCGGCGACCCGATATCGCCCGTGATCGCCACGCCCGAATTGATGGCGATCCGCATGTTCAGCTTGGGGCCTTCCTGCCGGTTCATGTCGGCCAGCGCGCGGCGCATGGCGAGCGCCGCCTGGACCGCCTTCCACGGATGCTCCGGCTGGTCGAACGGCGCGCCGAAGATGGCCAGCAGCGCGTCGCCGAGGAACTTGTCGAGCGTCCCCTCGTGCTCGAAGACGACATCGGTCATCCGCGTGAGAAACGCGTTCAACGTCGCCGCCGCCTGCGCCGGCGGAATCTTCTCGCACATCGTCGTGAATCCGACGAGGTCGCAGAACATGACGGTCACGTCGCGTTCCTGCGCGATGGGCCCGGACTCCTCGGCGCCATGGATGATGCGGCTGACCACGGCAGGCGAGTGATAGCGCTGCAGCCGCTCGCGTCGCTTCGTCTCTTCGAGGAGCTGGGACGAGAGGCGCGCATGCTCGATGGCGACGGCTGCCGCGTTGGCGAGCGCCGTGAACGCGTCGAGATCCTTGGACGTGAACTGCGCGGTCCGGGAGCTGTCGACGTACAGCACGCCGATGACCTCCTCGCGGCTCCAGAGCGGCGCACACATGAACGAGCGGATGTTGAAGCGCAGGATGCTGTCGGTCGCCAGTCCGGGATCCGTCGTGGCGTCGATCGCCAGGATCGCGACGCGCTCGCGCATCACGCGGCGGACGACCATCCGGCTGAGCGTCGGATTGGCCGGCACGGAGCCGTCCCGGTGGCGCAGCACGCGTGCGGTCAGCGCCTCTTCCGCCGACTCGCGCAGGAGCAGGAACGCCCGTTCCGCCGGCACGGCGGTGAACGCCAAATCCACCACTTTGTTCAACACGTCGGCGAGCGATTGCGACGACAGCAGGGTGCGGTTGACGTCCGAGAGGAGCCGGATCAGATGGTTGTCGCCGCTCGTCGGCTGGAGCGCCGCGATGGGCCGGAGAATCGTCCCGGGCCCCTCGGAGATCTCGTGGTTCTCGCTGAGCAGATCCTGCTCGGCGACGTGCTGCTCCAGCGCGAGCGTGACTTCGCCGAGCTTGATCGAATCGCCGGGCGCAACGCGCGCTTCCTCACGGACCATCTCGCCGTTGAGGAAGGTGCCAAACCGGCTGCCGGCATCCTTGACGAAGCACTCCGCCGCCCCGTCGACGCGCAGCGACGCGTGCTGGCGCGAGACGCTGGTGTCGTAGAGCACGAGGTCCGAGGTGGGCAGGCGCCCGACGGTCGTGACGCCCGGCTTCAAGGTGTAGTGCTTTTGCACGCCCTGTTCTTCGTAGCGGAGTCGAAGCATGTCCGTCGATTCTACGAAGTTCCTCGTGAGGCCGAGCGCGAGCGCGTCCGGCGTCGGCAGGGCCTGACCGCGGCCTGCCGCGGCGCAGGGCGTTCAGCGCAGCAAGCCGGAACGATCTGGACGAGGTAGCGACGCGGGCGGCTCGTGGTCTCGATGACTGCCTCAACGCGGCCCGCGACGGGCGAAAATCGCAGTCTAGGGGCGATGCCGCGGCTTGTCAACGCAGCGTCTCGGCATCGCCGGTCGACGCATGCACGATCGGCAGATCGTCGCGATCGCCCCATTCCTTCCACGAACCGGTGTAGTTGCGCACTCGCGGAAACCCGAGCAGCCGCAGCGCGAGGTAGGTGTGCGCGGCGCGATACCCGCCCTGACAGTACGTCACCGCTTCGCGGTCGGGCGTGATCCCGTGGCGGGCGTACAGCGCCCGCAGATCCTCCGGCGCCTTGAATTCGCCTTCTGGCGTGAGGTTCTGCGTCCACTCGAGGTGAACGGCGCCGGGGATCGCGCCGCCGCGACGGGCCCGCACGAGCCGGCCGCGATACTCGTCCTCGCTGCGCGTGTCGACGATCGTCGTCTCGCGCGAGCCGAGCCGCGCCTGCACGTCCTGCCACGTGGCCAGCCGCTCCCGACGACCCTCTCCGTGCCACCCGCGCCACGGGATCGAGCACGACGGCATGACCCTCGGCCGTCCAGCGGCGAATGCCGCCATCGAGCACGCGCACGTGATCGTGGCCGAGGTACTCGAGCAGCCAGAACAGCCGCGCGGCCCGCAGCCCGGAGTCCTGCTCGTAGACGACGACGGGCCGTTCCGGCGTCACGCCTCTCAGCGAGAAGAGATGGCCGATCATCCACATGAAGGCGCGCAGCGGCGCGTCGCTCGTGTCGATGAGGCTGATTCCCCACACATCCAGGTGCACCGCTCCCTGGATCTGGCCGCGGGCGAACTGATCGGCGGCGCGGCCGTCGATCACGAGCGGCGGGCGCTGCCCCGCCATTTCCTCGGCGAGCGCCTGCGGCGTGATGAGCAGATCGGACGTGTGAGCCATGATGCGTTCCCTATGCGCGGATCGGCGGCAACGGCCGCTACAGCCACGCGTACCGGCACACGAACAGCGCAGCGATGACGTACGTCAGCCAGTGCACGTCGCGGCGCCGGCCCACGGCCGTCTTGAGCACGACGTGCGCGATGAAACCGAAGGCGAGCCCGTCCGTGATGCTGAACGACAGCGGCATCACGACGATCGCCAGGAACGCCGGGACGGCATCGGTGAAATCGTCCCAGCGGATCCTGCCGACGCCCTGCATCATCATCGCGCCGACGAGGATCAGCGCCGGCGCGAGGTTCGGGTGGAGCGTCGAGCCGGTCGGCGTCGTGTATCCGCCGCCGATCACTTTGATCAGCGGAAAGAAGAAGAGCGCCACGAGGAACAGCAGAGCGGTCGCCACGCTGGTCAGCCCGGTCCGTCCTCCCGCCGCCACACCGGCGGAGCTTTCGACGTACGCGGTGAGCGTCGAGGTTCCGAGGCAGGCGCCCATCACGGTGCCGATCGCATCGGCCAGCAGCGCGGGACGGGCGCGCGGCAGCCTGCCGTCCTCGATCAGCCCGATCCGGCCGGCCAGGCCGATCAGCGTGCCGATCGAGTCGAACAACGCGAGAAAGAAGAACACGATGACGGCGTCGAAGAGCGCCGGGTGCAGGGCGCCCGCGATGTCGAGCTGCAGGAACGTCGGCGCGAGCGATGGCGGGGCGGACACGACGCCGTCGAACGTCGCGAGACCGAGCACCCAGGCGACGAGCGTGGAGATCGTCATCGCGATCGGCATGGCCCCACTGACGCGCCGCGCCATCAGCACCCCCATCAACACGAGCGTACCGACGGCCAGGAGCACCGGTCTCGACGTGAAGGTCCCGAGCGACACGAGCGTCGCCGGCGAATCGACGACGATGCCGCCCCATTCGAGCCCGATCAGCGCGATGAGCAGGCCGATTCCGACGCCGATCGCGTGAGTGAGCGGCTCGGGAACGGCACGGATGACGCGCTCGCGCAAACCGAACCCCGCCGTCGCGACGAAGATCATTCCCGCAATCGCCACGGCGCCGAGCGCCACGCGCCAGGGCACGCCGCGCGACAGCACGACCGTGAAGGCAAAGAAGAAGTTGTGCCCCATTGCCGGCGCGACGGCGATCGGGTAGTTCGCCGCGAACGCCATGATCAACGTTGCCGCTGCGGATGAGAGACAGGTGGCCGTGAGGACGGCGCCAGCATCCATCCCGGCAGCAGACAGCACTGCCGGCTGGACGAAGATGATGTACGCCATCGTCAAGAACGTCGTCACTCCCGCGAGCAACTCCGTCCTGACCGTGGTCCCCGACGACGACAGGCGGAAGAACCGGTCGAGCATGCTGAGCGCCGGCGGCTCCGTCGGGCTCACCCCGCCATCCATGTCCGCCTAGACGGTATCACCGGGTCGCGAAGCCACGTGCTTCTCAGCCTCTCGTCCGTCGCTCGGCAGAAGGTGCTTCTGGATCTTTCCGAGCGCGTTGCGCGGCAGGCCGTCGACCCTGACGAACGTCCGTGGCACCTTGAAGGAAGCGAGGACGCGGGAGCAGTGTGCCCTGGCAGCCTCCTCCTCGAACAGATCGTCGGTCACGACGTAGGCGACCGGCACCTCCCCGCGAACCGGATCGGGCCGGCCGAGCACTGCCGCATCCCGGATCCCAGGAGCCTCGAGCAGCACGTCCTCGATCTCGCGAGGATACACGTTGAAGCCACCGGAAATGATGAGCTCGGTCGCGCGCCCGCGCAGCGTGATGTAGCCGTCGGCGGACTTCTCGCCGATATCGCCGGTCCTGAACCACGAGCCGTCGAAGGCCGCCGAGGTCGCGGCGTCGTTCCGCCAGTATCCCTGGAACACGTTGGAGCCGCGCACGAGGATCTGACCCGGCTGACCGACAGCGACGTCGCGGCCGTCCTCACCCACGATGCGGATCGAGACGCCCGGTAACGCCGAGCCGACCGTCCCTGGCCTTCGCTCGCCGGCGTACGGGTTCGACACGAGCATCAGCGTTTCGCTCATCCCGTAACGTTCGAGAATGGCGTGCCCGAACCGCTCACGAAAATCGGCGAAGACTTGCGGCGGAAGCGGCGCCGATCCCGAGACGAAGAGGCGCATGTGCTGACCGATCCGACGGGCGACCTCCGCATCGAGCGCCAGTAGCCGGATGAACACGGTCGGCACTCCGAAGAAGAGCGTCGGCCTGAAGGCCTCGAAGAGGCCGGCGGCGTGATGACGGTCGAAGCGCTCGACCAGGCGCATCCGGCAGCCGCTCGCCAGCCAACTGCAGACGCCGTTGGCGAGCCCGTGCACGTGGAACAGCGGAAGCACGGCCAGATAGCGATCGGCTGACGTGACGCGCCAGGCGGTGACGATGTTCGCCGCATTGGTCAGCACGTTGTTGTGGCTGAGCACGGCGCCCTTGGATCGACCGGTCGTGCCGGACGTGTAGATGATGATCGCCGGCGCGTCGCCGTCGAGCGCGATCGGCGCGGACTCCACTGCGGCCGCTTCGGCCTCCGCCGCCAGGCGATCGACCGGCACCACGTCGGTCATCCCGCTGAACATGTCGAGCGCGCCCGGCCCCGCAACGGTCAGCGCAGGGTCGGCATCGGCGACGATGTGCGACAGCTCGCGTTCCCGATAGAGCACGTTGATCGGCGTGAACACGGCCCCGCACCGGAGCGTGCCGAGGAACACGTCGATGAACTCGATACCGTTCGGCAGGTACGCGGCGACGCGATCGCCCGGTCGAACGCCGCGGGCCTTCAGCGCCTGCGCCATGCGGAGCGCCCGCCGCCGGAGCTCTCCGAAGGTCCACGCCGACACGTGATGGTCGGCACTCTCGAACTCGAGCCCGACCGCCTCTTCGGCGCCGACGAGCGACAGATCGAACAGATCCCACAGGTGCACGGGCCGCAGCCTACCGCGCGACCGGGCGCGTGGCAACGCACGCGCGGGCGCGCGTATCCGCGTGCGGACGCTCGGGGCGTGTGAGAAAGCGAGGACGTAGCTCGTTCCCGGCCCCGAATTCAGGAAGAGAGCTACGAGGAAGATGGAAAGGAGAGCAAGACTTGCGGTGACAGAACGGCACCTGGGAACAGAGGGCCGTGAGGGTCGTCTACCACGGGAAGTGGGGCCGGGAACGACCGTGCCAATTATGTGAAATGTTTCACAAAGTGTCAACCGCGGCGTCGGCTCACCGCGGGATCTTGCGTTTTGCCTCGATTCGGCGCTCCTCCTGCAGCCGTTCGAGCTCGACGGTCGAGTGATCGACGAACGTCATCGCGGCCGCGATGGCGCGGTGCCCGGCGACGTCGGCGATGCATCGATGCATCTGCTGGCAGACGCGCCGATAGGCGGGATGGCCGGCTGGCGCCGTCCGAAGCTCGATGACGTGCATCGCCTCACGCGCGTTCATGTCCATCACGAAGCGCACGCGATACGCCATGCACACCGCGTAGGACGCGACCGCCGGCAACCCCGCCGCGTCGAGCGCCGCGGCCACGTCCGCCGATCGATCCATCACCTCCCGCCAGTCGCTCGAGCCGCCGGCCTCGATCATCGCGTCGGGCTCCGCGTACCCGTGGAGCGCGGTCAGCGGCTGCCAGTCGATCGTGAGCAGGCGATGCCGCTGCAGGTCGCGGAACGCGCCGTAGTCCGTGAGCACGTCGAACCGGTAGCTCGTCCGCTCGAACGCCCGCCCTGGCCTGTGGCGGCGGTTACCACGCGCGCCCACGTACGCGGCGAGCACGCCGGCGCATTCCTCTGGCGTCATGCCACGCACGAGCTCGACCAGCTCGCGGTCCGATCGCATCGAGTTGGCATAGAGCGCCGCGGCCACGACCTTGATCTCGCCCTCCGGATCGAAGTCCGCCAGGGTCACTTCCGGCGTCCGGTCGGCCGGTCCGCCCTGTTGTTCCAGCGCCGCGGCGATCGCCGCGGTGCGCTCGCGGGTCTCGGCCAGATATCGCGCCCACACGCCGCCCCGCTCCGGCTGGTCCACGCGCGTGAGGAACGCGGGAATCACCTTTCGGAGCTCGTCCAGCATGGCGCCGGCGCAGGCCTGCACTTCAGCGAGCGGATTCGCGCGCATGCGCAGCAACAGCGCTTCATACGCCTGCCCGGTGCCGTAGATCCCGACGTTCGACTGCGTCGCTGCCGGCAGCAGGCCGCGCAGCGTATCGAGCGCCTTCGCCCGGATCGCCGCACGATACACGGCCTCCGAGTCACGGTCGGCGCGCGGGTATCTCCGCTCGAACCAGGCGCGCATCGGCTCGATCCACCGCGCATAGGTCGCAAACGCACGGTCGAGCGTCTCGACGTACTGCGCCCGCAGGGGATGGCCGTCGAGCTCGGCCGGAACAAGGTACCGCCAGCGCTCGTCGCGCCGTTCGGTGTACGGCACATAGCGTGTGGACTGCTCGAGGTAGGCCATCAAGCGGCCGCGTTCGAGGACCTTGGTGAGGATGTTGGACGCGCCCTCGACGGCGAGATGCGCGCCGCCCAGCTGCGCGACGGAGTCGTCGCCGTAGTCGCTGAACACCTTGGCGTACAGCCGTTCGGCGCGCGCGACGCCGACGTCGGAGGCCACCGGCGCCGCATCGACGTCAGCGTAGAACTCGTCCAGGAACAGGCGCCTGAGGGATTTCGCCGATCGCGAGTAGCGCGCGAACAGCGCCCCTTTGACCGTCTCGGGCAGGTTCGTGAGCGCGAAGATCGGCCGATCGACGTTGGTGAAGAACGGCGCGAGCGCAGCGGCCTCTTCCGCCGTGAACTCGCCCGACGCCCCAGCGCTCATGCCTCGTCGTCCTTGGCCCAGTAGCGCCGGAACTCGTCCATGAAGCTGAGCGTCTCGAACGACGGCATGCGATCGAAGAACACGACCCCGTCCAGGTGATCCGTCTCGTGCTGGACGACGCGCGCCGGCAGACCGTCGGCGACGAACTCGATCCGGCGCCCGGTCCGATCGTACGCTCGCACCCGGACCGTCCGGGCGCGGGACACCTTGCCGCGAATGTCCGGGATGCTGAGACATCCCTCCCAGCCCGATTCCGTGTCGGTACCGAGCGGCTGGATTTCAGGATTGATCACCGCGATGAGCGGCATGTCCACCTCGTCGGTCATCGGGGTGACGACGTCGGCGCGGCGCACTCCGGCCACGAAGATGCGAAGCCCTTCGTGCACCTGCGGTGCGGCGAGGCCGATCCCCGAGTATTCACCCATCGTTTCGAACATGTCATCGATGAGCTGCTGGATACGCGAGGACTTGATGTCCGCCGGGGCGACTGGTGCTGCCTTTGCGCGCAGCACCGGATGCCCCAGGCGCGCCACCTTCAGGATCGCCATACGCGGATTATGACAACAACCCTCTCATCGTCACAGCAGGACGATCCGATACTCCGCTCAGGAGTACCGACGCCGTGCCACGACGACTTGCTCTTGCGCTCGTTTTCGCTGCTTCGCTCGGGGTCACGGGCTGTTTCGAGTTCGTCGATCGCGCCATCACGAATCCGAACCCGACGATCACGATGTTCGGCGGCACCTGGAGGTCGCAGACGCCGGACAGCGGCGCACTGCTCAACAGTTGCGCCGGTTTCCAGTGGCAGGCCACGCAGAAGACCGCGACGGTGCTCGCCGGCAACTTCTCGGCGACCTGCTTTCAAGTGTTCCAGGTGACGGGAACCGTCCAGGCGACGATCGCGGGCTCGACGATCACCTGGACGGCAAGCGCCAGCGCGAACGGCGCGTGCGTCATCACGCTCGCGGGTACAGGCACGATCGCCGAGAACCAGTTGACGCTGACCTACACGGGCGACAGCTGCCAGGGGCCGATATCCGGCACCGAAGTGCTCGTCAAGTCGTAGCGCGCGCGCTTCCGCCCCGCAGAAGGACCGATGCGGGGCGGACGTCGTGTCCTCAGCCCTTCACGCCGTAGATCGGATACCAGGGCGTTGCCGCCTCGAGCGCGGCGTTGACGTTCTCGATGTTCTGCACACCGGTCGTCTCGAGCCAGCGCCGAAACGCGGCCGCGCCCTCCTTCGCATAGACGGGAATGCCGTCTTTCCACGTCGCTCGGCCGCACAACACGCCCGAGTACTTCACGCCGGATTCCGCGGCGAGCGCCAGCGTCTCGGTGAACTCCTCGTTGCTCACGCCGGCCGAGAGGTAGATGAACGGCTTGTTCGTCGCCGTGGCCGCCTGCAGGAAGAGCTTCTTGGCTTCGTCTCTCGAGTAGGCCGCCGGCCCCTTGCAAACGCTCGCCCCTTCGACGAACTTCATGTTCACCGGCACCTCGACCTTGAGCACGTCGACGCCGTAGCGGCTCTTCGAGAACTCACGCATGCTCTCAGCCACGATCTGCGGCTTCTTTCGCGCGAACTCGATGCCCTTCTCGTCGAGCCCTTCCTCGTACCCGATGAGCTCCAGGAAGAACGGGATGTCGTTCGCGGCGCACTCGTCGCCGATGCGATCGACCCAGGCGTGCTTCCGGCGGTTGATCGATTCCGGGTCCGTCGGCGTGTAGTACAGGAGAATCTTGATGCAGTCCGCGCCGGCCTCCTTCAGCCGCCGGACGGACCAGTCGTCGAGCAGATCCGGCAAACGTCCCGGCGTGGCCGCGTCGTAGCCCGTCTTCTCGTACGCGAGCAGCAGCCCCGCCCCCTTGGCGCGGCTGCGAGCAGCCGGCAGGCCCCATTCAGGGTCGAGCAGGATCGCGCTCGCGTGCTGTGTCAGCACCGCGGCGACCAGAACCTTGAACTCCTCGAGCATGGCGTCGGAGACTTCCGCGCCGCGCTCCTTCGCCAGCGCCTTGCGCAGCGAGCCGCGCTGATCCATCGCGGCAGCCGCAATCACGCCCCGCGCGTTCGATACCGCCTTGATGCCTGCCAGTTTTCCGGGTGTCAGCGTCACTCTTGTCCCTCTTTCCTCACAAAAGATCCGGATTGTAGCATCGGAAAACTGAATTTCTCCAGCACGACGCCGGCGAGCGCGCGCTCCACGAGGTCGGCGACATCCAGCGTCCGCTCGGCCACGTCCACGCGCTCGGCGGACGCGCGCGTCGCGGGGAACCGCGGAGTGAACAGCGTGCAACAGTCCTCGTCCTCCACGATCGAGATCTCGTAAGTGCCGATGCGTTGCGCGTCTGCCGTGATCTCCTCCTTGTCCATGCCGACGAGCGGCCGCAACACCGGCATCGAGACGACCGAACCGACCGCAGCGAGGTTCTCGAGCGTCTGCGATGCGACCTGGCCGACGGCATCGCCCGTGACGAGCGCCTGCGCCCCGGCCTGCAACGCGAGCCGTTCAGCGATGCGAAGCATCAGGCGGCGATAGACCACCGTGCGAACCGGCGGCGGCACCGCGAGCACGACCTGCTGTTGCAGTGCGCCAAACGGCACGAGGTGGAGCCGCGATCTGAGCTGATACCGCGTGAGCCGCTCGACGAGCGCCCTGGCTTTCTCCTGAGACGTGCGCGAGAGGATCGGATAGCTGTGGAAGTGCACGAAGTCTGCGCGGCACCCTCGCCGTATGAGACGCCATGCGGCGACTGGCGAATCGATGCCTCCGGACAGAAGCGCCATCACTCTGCCGCCGGTGCCCACCGGCAGCCCGCCAACGCCTTTCAGCTTCTCGAACGACACCAGCGCCGTCTCGGCCAGCGTCTCGACCCTGATGACCAGCGCCGGATGCGACAGATCCACGGGCCAGCTCGTCCACTCCTGCACGCGGCGCCCGAGCAGGCGCTCGAGCTCAGGAGAGGACATCGGGAACCGCTTGTCGGCTCGGCGCACGGTGACGCGGAAACTCGGCACGGTCCGGCCACGAATCCCGGCACGTACCGCCTCCGTTATCGACTCGACGTCGAGCGGCACCTGGTCGGCGTGCGCGAAGTTGCCGATCCCGGGCACCGTCGCCAGCCGGTCACGTACCTCTTCCCACGACGCGGCCGCCCCCAACTCGACGATGATTCGGCCGAGCAGCGTGTGCACGGTCCGCACGTCGAGCCCGCGCAACGCACCTCGGATCGCTCGCACGAGCGCATGAACGAACCACGGGCGGTTGCGCCCCTTGAGCGCGAGCTCCGCATAGTGAACGACGACGGCGGACATTCGCCTGATTATGCTCCGGGCGCCGTGGGGCGCTCGCGCAGATAGGCGGCGGCCGCTGCGGCCGCGCGATGCCCGCTGATCACGGCGCTCTCGATCGTGCCGGGCAGGCCGGTGTCGATCCAGTCGCCGGCGAGGAAGAAACCGGGCACGGCGGTCACGGTACCGGGCCGCCGCGGAGCGCCGGGCGCGACCGAGAACGTCGCCCGGTGCTCGCGCACCACGACCGATCGAACGAGCCGGCGGGCGCGGACGTTCGGAAGAGCGTCGGCGAGCTGGCCGACGGCGCGGCGCGCGACCTCCGCGTTGTCCAGCGCCGCCAGCTCGCGGGCTCCGCTCGCCACGACAGCCAGATGTGCCGGGCGCTCGCGACCGTACAGCACGGCCTTGTCGAATGCCCAGTGCATCGGCCCGTCGACCAACCCGACGAACGCGCTCGTGGTGATCGGCGCATCGAACCACAGGTTGGCCGTCACGATCGGACAGCTCACCATCGCGTTCGCGCGCTCGACGAGCCCATGGAGGGTGCCAGGCACGTCAGCAGCCCAGAGCCTGGCGAGGTCGTGCCACGGCACGGCGCTGATGATTGCCGCGACCGGTTGGTGCTCGCCGTCGATCGACAGCTCGAGTCGCTCGTCGGTGCCAATCCGCAGCCGCGCGCGCGCCCGCTGCACCACCCGCCCACCAAGTGCCTCGATCCTTCGCTGTGATGGACCGGCGTACAACTCGTCGAGGGGGACGCTGGGCAACCCGATTGTGGAGTCGGCCGCGCGTGGGCCGAACAGCTCCGCGAGCACACGGACGAACGGCTGGGCGGCTGCCTCGTCTGGCGCCTGGTTCAGCGCCGCAATCGCGAGCGGCTCCCACAGCCAGCGGCACAGGTGCGGCGGCTGGCGCTCCTGGCGAAGCCACGCCGTGACGGTGAGATCGGGGCTGACGCGCGCCGCCGCGGCGGCCGCGCCATGTCGCCTGGCGTCCCGCAGAACGTTGCGCATCCTCAGGACGGCCCATCGGTCAGAGCCCGACAGCGCGCGCCACCGCAGGACGCCGGCCAGCAGATGCCAAGGCGGCGGCAGCGGCGGGCACGCGAGCCGATAGGCGCGGCCCGCGCTCGCCATGAGCAGGCTGAGCCGCGGCTGCAATTGCACCAGATCCGCGGTGCCGATTGCCTCGAGGAAGGCGAACGTCTCGCGGTAGCAGCCGAAGAGCGCGTGCTGGCCGTTGTCGACGCGCTCGCCCGTCTCTCGATCGGTGAATGCCGTGGCCCGTCCGCCGAGCCTGGGCTTTTCCTCGACGACCAGCACGCGATAGCCGGTCGTGGCCAGCCGAACGGCCGCGCTCAGCCCGGCGAACCCGGCGCCGATGACTGCAACGTCAGCGGTCACGGCCGCGACGCGCGAGCTCGAAGAGCCCACCACGTGGAAATCGCCATGCGGGCTTGCACCGGCTTCGGCACGCGGATGACCCGGCCGAACACGTCACACTGCGCGTCCTCGATCCGCTCGAGCAGGTTCCAGTAGATCGCGCGCATGATCTCGGCCGGCAACAACCCGCGGGCTTCGTCGCGCGGCAGGGCGCGGGCCGCGCGAGCGAAGAAGATGCGCGCGCGCGCCGCCTGGTGCTCCAGGACGCGGCGCAACGGCTCGCTCCGTACGCCGGCGCCCGGCGCGGCGACCTCCCGATCTATGTGCTCGACCGAGCACCCGAACCGCTCCAGATCCTCTACCGGCAGGTACACGCGCCCTCGACGGTAATCGACGGCAACGTCCCGCAGGATGTTGGTGAGCTGAAGCGCGACGCCGAGATCGCGCGCGTACTCACGCGCGGCCGGGCTCGTACAGCCGAAGATGGGAATCGACATCAAGCCCACGGCCGAGGCCACGCGATGGCAGTACTGCTCGAGGTCCGCGAACGTCCGGTACTCGCGGGGCGCGAGGTCCATCTCTACGCCGTCGACGAGCGCGTCGAAGTGCTCGCGCTCGAGACCGAACTGGACGACGCAAGCCTGCAACCCACGACCTTCGGCGGTCTCGGGCTGTCCCCGCTGGAAGACGAGGGCGACCTCACGCCGCCACTGCGCCACCGCCGCCGCGGCGGTCGCCGAGTCGGTGGCGAAGTCGACGCTGTCGTCAACCGCGCGGCAGAAGTCGAAGACCGCCAGGATCGCGCGGCGCCGAGCAGCCGGCAGGACGAGGAACGCGTAGTAGAAGCTGGACTTGCGCGCCACGGTCAGAACCCGCGGAGCATCGTCCGGCCAATCGGCACGACGTCGCCCCAGCCGAGCATAGGGCGGGCCCGGAACACGTCGAAGCCGACCGCCTCGAGGCGATCGAGCACACGCACGCCACCGGCCCACGTCGCACGGAGCTCCCATCCGAGGCGGCCGCCGACCAGGCGGGCCAGCGGACGGCCGGCCGCGAAGAACGCTCGCGTGCGGCCGCTCACGTCCAAGAGCACGCGACGCCACGCCGCCGAGATCTGCCCGCGCCCAAGATCCGACTCGTCCGCGCCAGCGCATCGGACGAGCGAGAGCGGAACGTACAGCCGCCCCATCGTCCAGTCGCGGGCCAGGTCCTGCCAGAAGTTCGTCAACTGCAGCGCCGTGCAGATGGCGTCCGCGTGGGCGTCGAGCACCGTCTCGCGATGTCCGGCGACCCTGAGAACCAGCCGGCCGATCGGATTCGCGGATCGACGGCAGTAGTCGAGCACGTCGTCCCAGCTCTCGTACCGATGGGTCGTCACGTCCTGCCGGAACGCGCTGAGCAGGTCATCGAACAGCCCGACGTCCAGCCGGCACGTCCGAATCGTCTCGGCCAGCGCCCGGAGGATCAACCCGTCGTCCGATGCCGGGTCGGCGGGAGTGCGGCCCTGCACGGCACCGTGGAGCTGCGCGCGCCAGGAATCGAGCAGCGCGAGCCGGCGGTCTGCCGCCAGAGCTCCCTCGTCGGCGAGATCGTCCGCGGTGCGAGCGAAGGCGTAGATCGCCGCGATGTGCGGCCGGCTGGCTGCGGGCAGCAGCCACGACGCCACCGGGAAGTTCTCGTAGTGCTGTCGCGCCAGACGGAGACAGGCGGCGTAGGCGACGCGATCTACCACTCGGTTTCGGGCACGCCCGCGCGATGATTCGCCGCACGGGCCATCGTGAAGAGCAGGTCGGACAGGCGGTTGGTGTACGTCACGGCCAGATCGCGGACCGCGTCAGGCTCGACGCTCACGATCCGCCGTTCAGCCCGGCGGCACACGGCACGTGCAATGTGCAACGAGGCGCCGACCTCCGATCCGCCGGACAGGATGAACCGGCGCAACGGCGGCAGCTCCGCATCGAGCCGATCGATCCAGCCCTCGAGACGCACGACGGCATCTGGACCGATCGCCGCCTTCTCGATCCGCGGCGAAATGCGGTGCTGAGGGTCCGCGAGAAGCGCACCCAGGGCGAAGAGATCGCGTTGCGCGGCGTCGAGGATCTCCGCGAGATCGGCCGCATCGATCGAGCGGCGGACCAGGCCGAGCCATGATCCCAGCTCGTCGACGTCGCCGCACGCCTCGACGCGGGGATCGGCCTTCGAGACACGAGTGCCGTCGAACAGTGCCGTCTCGCCGCTGTCGCCCGTGCGCGTGTAGATGCGGGACACGAGTCACCTATTATGGCACCGTGCCACGACGCGCCCGGCTGCGCCTCCCCTCGTCGTCTCGCCGCCGTTGGTTCCGCCGGCGGCTGCTCGACTGGTACGGGCGGCATGGGCGGCGTTTGCCGTGGCGGGAGACGCGCGACCCCTATCGCATCCTCGTGTCGGAGGTCATGCTGCAGCAGACGCAGGTCGACCGCGTGCGGCCGAAGTACGAGGAATGGCTCGACCGATATCCGACGCTCGAGGCGCTCGCCACCGCCGACACGGACGAGGTCGTCCGTTCCTGGTATCCGCTCGGTTACAACATCCGGCCGCGGCGCTTGCAGGCAATCGCCCGCGAAGCCGTCGGACGGTACGGCGGTGAGCTCCCGAGCGACGAGGACGCGCTGCTCGGTTTCACCGGGATCGGACCCTACACCGCGGGCGCGGTGATGAGCTTCGCTTTCGGCAAGCGCGCGGCGATTCTCGACACGAACGTCGCCCGCGTCCTCACCCGCGTCTTCGTCGGCCCGAGTCGCCGGACGCCACCCGCGACTCAACTGTGGACGCTCTCCTGGGCGGTGCTGCCGCGGCGGGCCGTGTTCGACTTCAACCAGGCGATCATGGACCTCGGAGCGCTCGTCTGCTCCGCGCGAAAACCGGCCTGCCGGCAGTGCCCGATGCGCCGGGGCTGCCTGACGTACAGGACCGCGGGACATGCACGCTGACCCCTCCGCCGCACCGATCGTCGTGCTCGCGGCAGTGGTCGAACGCGACGGCGCGTTCCTGGTCGCGCGGCGCCTGCGGGGCACGCACCTCGAGGGCCTGTGGGAGTTTCCAGGTGGCAAGTGCCTGCCGGGCGAAGCGCACGACGCGTGCCTCGCACGCGAGCTCGTCGAGGAGCTCGGCGTCGCATCGCGCGTGGGAGACGAGATCCTCGTCACGCAGCACGCCTACCCGGAACGCACGGTTCGCCTGCACTTCCGGCGGTGCACGATCGAAGGGGAACCGCGGCCTGTGCTCGGCCAGGAACTTCGCTGGGTCGCTCGCGACCTGTTGCGGACGCTGACCTTCCCCGCCGCGGACCGGGATCTGATCGATCTGCTGACCTCGTGAGCAGGCCGTCTATCGCGCAAAGCCGGTCGCGACCACGTTCGCGCCAGGCGAACCGGCGATCGCAAACACCTTCCCCGTTTCCGCGACATCTCGGTGAACGTACCCGAGCGCGATCAGCCCATTTCCCGAAGGCGCGCCGGCGACGCTCGTCAGCACGCCTACGGTCTTCCCATCGCTGACGAGCTCGGCGCCGACAGCCGGCACATCCTGTGCCTCGATGCTGAAGGTCAGCAGACGTCGAGCCACGCGGCCGCCGCCTCGGTGCAGGATCCGAATGACGATCTCCTGCCCGACGTAGCAGCCCTTCGTCGTGCTGATTGCCCGCTCGAGCAGTCCGGCCTCGAGCGGAATCGTGTCCTCGTTCATGTCCACGCCGAACCTGGGCCGTCCTGCTTCAATCCGCAGCGCGTCCACCAGCCCGTCGGACACGCGCACCATCGCCGATCGCTCCAGACGATCGCTGACCTCGGCCCGAGCATCGATCGGCGCGACGATCGCGAACGACGGCAGCAGCGCCTCGCCGGCGCGCGCGATGAAGCCATGCGACCAGTTCACGTGCGACAGTTCCTGGAGCGCCGACAGCCGCGCCTCCTCCAGCTCGAATGCGGCCGCGAGGGCGGCTGCCGCACCGTGTCCGACGACCAGCCATTCGCTCCGCTCGGCGGACACGTCCGCCACCTCGACGTCCTCCGAGAACACCAGTTGATCGAATCGCGAGGCGAGCGACGCGGCGAGGCCCGCCGCGACGGTCGCGACGACCTCGTCGTCACGGCGATGGAGCACCAGATCGGCGACCATCCGCCCCTGCGGCGTGAGATACGCGGCGTACGCGCCCTGACCCGGCGCGAGCCGTGCGACGTCGTTCGTCACGAGACTCTGCAAGAACGTGAGGACGTCGCGGCCTCTGAAGCGGATGTGCCCCAGATGCCGCCGTTCGGCCCAGCCGGCGCCGGAAAGGATGGTGCGATACTCGTCTGTGAGAAACGACATGCGGGCGATCTTCCGCCATCTTAGTCTCGCCGTTCTGGCGCTCACAATCGTCGCGTCGCACGCCCCCGCCCAATCCGCGGGCAGCAGCTCGGCATCGTTCACGGTCTTTCTCCGCGGCGCCCGTATCGGCTCCCAGAACGTCGAGGTGACGAGGCCGGGCGGCGAGTGGCTGATCTCGGCCGTCGGGCGTCTCGATCCGCCGGTCGATCTCGCGACAACGAAGTTCGAGGTCGCCTACGACGCGGACTGGCGTCCGCGCCGGCTCGCGATCGAAGCGCGCGTTCGCGGCGAAGCGTTCTCGCTCACGACGACGTTCGGCGAGGGGATGGCGACGAGCGCGATCCAGCAAGGCCAGGAGACGGCGTCGCGCACGGTGCGGATCTCGCCCGGCACGGTCGTGCTGCCGAACAGTTTCTTCGGAGCCTACGAGGCCCTGGCTGTGCGTCTGCAGGGTGCGACATCCGGCACGGTGCTGCCGGTGTTCGGCGCGCCGGACACCGAGGTCCAGGCGACGGTGAACCGCGTGACGCCGCGCCGGATTCTCACGCCTGACGGCACGGTCGAGGTACAGGACTACGCCCTCACGCTGGCCGGGCCTGCTGGTCCGGTGCCGCTGGAAGTGTGGGTGGACAGCCGCTCGCGTCTCGCGCGCGTCGTCCTGCCTGCCGTGTCGATCGTCGTGTTGCGCGATGACCTCGCCTCGGTGATGAGCCGCGAGGAACCGGTCAGGAATCCCGGCGACGAAAGCGTCTACATCCCGGCCAATGGCTTCAGCCTCGCCGCGACGCTCACGCGGCCGGTCGGCTCGGCCGGCAGGACTGGCGCCGTCGTGCTCGTCGCCAGCCCCGGTCCGCAGGGCCGGGAGCACATGTCGTACGGCATTCCGATCTTCGGCCAGATTGCCGGGCGGCTCGCGGCGGCCGGATACACCATCGTGCGCTACGACGCCCGCGGCGTGGGCCAGACGGGCGGACGCACGGAGAGCGCTGCGATGGCAGAGTACGCGGAGGATGCGATCGCGGTCGTCTCCTGGCTGCGCAAACGCCAGGACGTGGACGCGAACCGCGTGGTCGCGGTCGGGTACGGAGACGGCGGGCCGATCGCGCTCACGGCGGCCGCGCGCGACAAGAACATTCGGGGCGTCGCGCTGCTGGCCGCGCCAGGGCGCGATGGCCGCGCCGTCACGCTCGAACAACAAGAGCGCCTGCTCGAGAGCCTGGCGATCTCCGACGCTGCGCGCCGCGAGAAGATCGACCTGCAGACGCGCGTCGTCGATGCCGTGCTGACCGGCCGAGGTTGGGACGCACTTCCGCGCGATCTGCGAGCCGAGTTCGACTCGCCATGGTTCCGGAGCTGGATCGAGTTCTCGCCCGCCAACGCGATCAAGAAGATCGACCGGCCGCTGCTCATCGTGCACGGCGCGCTCGATCGGGAGTTGCCGAGCGCTCACGCCGACCTGCTGGAGTCGCTGAGCTCCGCGCGGAAGGCCCCGGCCGCGCTGACGCAGAAGGCCGTGCTCCCCGGGGTCAACCATCTCCTCGTGCCCGCCGAGACGGGTGAGATCGACGAGTACGTCACGCTCGCCTCACGCGAGGTCTCGCCGGACGTCGCGCGCGTCCTCGTGCGCTGGCTGGGCGGCATCGGCGTCAAACGCTGATTCGACTACACTTCCTGCGATGAAGCTCGGCGTCCCGAAGGAAACGTTCCCGGGCGAGCGGCGCGTGGCGCTCGTGCCCGCGGCCGCCGCGCCGCTGAAGAAGCTCGGGATCGAGATCGTGGTCGAGCGCGGCGCCGGCGTGGCGGCCGGCTTTCCCGACGCCGACTATGAGGCGGTCGCGACGCTCGGATCCCGCGCCGACGTGTTCCAGGCCGACGTCGTGACGATGGTCCGCACGCCTGGCGCGAATCCGTCGGCCGGCGCGCCCGACGTCGACCTGCTGCGGCAGGGGCAGGTGCTCATCGGCTTCGCGGAGCCGCTGACCGCTCACGCCGCTATGCAGGCCATCGCGGCGCGGGGAGCGCTGCTGTTCGCGATGGAGCTGGTCCCGCGCATCACGCGAGCGCAGAGCATGGATGCGCTCTCGTCGATGGCGACGATCGCGGGCTACAAGGCAGTGCTGATCGCGGCTGACGTTCTCCCGCGGATGTTTCCGATGTTGAACACGGCCGCCGGCACGGTGGCGGCGGCCAGGGTGTTCGTCGTCGGCGCGGGCGTCGCGGGCCTGCAGGCGATCGCAACGGCGCGCCGGCTCGGTGCCAGAGTCGAAGCGTACGACGTCCGGCCGGCCGTCAAGGAGCAGGTGCAGAGCCTCGGCGCGCGCTTCGTCGAGCTCCCGATCGACGCCGCGGGAGCCCAGGACTCGGGCGGCTATGCCACCGCGCAGAACGAGGCGTTCTACCGCCGGCAGCGAGAGATGATGAGCAAGACCGTGGCGGCGAGCGATGTCGTCATCACGACCGCGGCCATCCCCGGCCGCACGGCTCCCGTGCTGATCACCGGCGATATGGTGGCCGGCATGGCACCGGGATCGGTCATCGTCGACCTGGCGGCCGAGCGGGGCGGCAACTGCGAGCTGACGGTGCGCGACGAGGTCGTCAACCGGCACGGCGTGACGATCCTCGGACCGACGAATCTCGTGTCCGACGTGCCCTACCACGCGAGCCAGCTGTACGCGCGCAACGTGGTCACGCTCGTCCAGCACCTCGTGCGGCGGGACAAGGGCGCGGACGGCAAGGCGACGGGCGCGCCCGCGCTCGCAGTCGACGTCAACGACGAGATTACCCGCGAGTTCCTGGTCACTCGCGACGGCCAAATCGTGCATCCGCGGCTGCGGCAGCCGGTCGGGGTCGGATAGCTCGTGGCCGGCTGGATCCTCCAAAGCCTCGACCCTCCGATCACGTTCCGCCTGCCGCCCGGCAGCGTCCGGACGGTCGGCCGCACCGCCCGTGCGGACTTCATCGTGGACGCGGCGCTGATCTCGCGCATCCACTGCCGGCTCACCGCCGATCGATCCGACCAACTCGTCGTCGAGGATCTGGGGAGCACGAACGGCACCCTCGTCAACGGTGCCCGCGTGGAGCGCGTCATGCTGCGGGCAGGCGACCGGCTGACGATCGGCCGCATCGAGTTCCAGGTGCAGCCCTCGGACTGACCGACCCCGCCACTCGAGCAGACCAGGACGCCTCCGACCCCTCGTCCTCGTGATGGGTGCCAGGCGATCTCGGCGACCGTTCCACCGTCATCCATCTCGCGAAACCGTCGAGCCTGTCCGGCTCCCGGCGACCCCTGGCGCCCACCCGGCGACTTGACCGCGGCAGCCTGCCCAAGGCTGCGCGAGTGACCTCCAGATCCTCTCCGCCGTAAGGCAAATGGTGCTTGGAAAGGCTCAGTGGAGGTCCTGTCAGATGTTGTCAGGAGCTTTCCGCCAATTTCACCGGGACGGCCTCAGCCCTGTTCAGATGATGTGCTGAAGTGTCCAAGCCGCTCTGTTGGACACTGCCCTCCGGGTGAGCCGACGGCCGTGCCGCGTCCCCGGCTTTCGGCCGCCTTCCCGTGGAGCGTGCTCCATCGCGTCGACGGTCGGCATCCGCCGGACGTTCTGGTCACCTGGAAGATCTTCGCCGGATGAAGAAGCCGTTTCCACGGGTTCGCCACAATCGCGACGCTGCCGTGGAACGCCGCGGTGAGCTGGTCCGATACCTGTGGATTGTCGCGCTCCTGGTGGGCGTGACGTTCTGCGTTCTCGACAGCACGGCGCGCTTGCGAGCCGTGTGGGAGGCGACGGATGTGCGGATATTCGGTTCGCCGAGGTTGCAGGAAGACCGCTCCTCCCTCAGCGGCTACGTCGCCAACCAGCACCGCCTCGTTGTCCCTTCGGTCGGCGTGGATGGCTATCACTGGATCATGCAGACCGAGCGCATGGTTGCGGGGACGGAAGATTGGCGGGTGAGGCACGTCGACTACGATCACCCGCCGGATGGACGCGGTGTGGAGTGGGGAGGCTTCCTCCACTGGGAGGTCGCCGCGATGGCATGGCTGGCCACCCACCTGACGACGATCGAGTTGCCTGCGCAGAGCAGGGTGGGCCGCGCTCGCGACTTCATGTTCGGCCCCTACCGCCCGACCGGGCTGCCCATCAATCTCGCGATCGAGCGTGTCGCGCCGTGGACCAACACGGTCACGCTCGTCTTGGTGATCGCGGCCAGCGTGCCGCTCATCGCCTGGCGATTCGGCTCGATGCCCGCGTCGCTGATGGCACTGGGCTTCGTGGCCGTTCATCCGCTGTACGAGTCGTTCAGCGTCGGCTACCTCGACCATCACGGTCTGGCGGCGACGTGGGTTCTCTTCACCATCCTGTTCCTCATCGCGGGCGGCGGCGGGTGGCTGCGCTCGAACCACGCGGACCTCTCGCGCCTCACGCCGGCTGAAGGACGGTTGTGGCACTGGCTGCCGCCGCGCCGGCAGGCGCAGCGCTGGTTCGTGGCGTCGGCGATGGCTGGAGGAACCGGCCTCTGGGAGAGCGCCTCGTCGCAAGCGCCTGTGCTGGTCGCGTTGGGGCTCGGCATCACGATCGGCACGGTGGCGCTGGCTCCCCGGCCCACGGTCGACTCACCGTGGCGATTCGACCCGACGCTCTGGCGGACATGGGGGCTCGTCGGCGCCGCGACGAGTCTCGCCTTCTACCTGCTCGAGTACTTCCCCAGCCACTTCGGATGGAACCTCCAGGTGAATCACCCCTTGTACGCGCTGGCGTGGCTCGGGGGCGGCGACCTGATGTGCCGCATCTGCGAGTGGAGGCTGCGCGGCGGCGTCGCTCCGCACGAGGTCAGCCGGCAGCGCACCGCGCTCCTGATGGTCGCCGACCTGCTGATGCTGGCGGCGCTGCCAGTCACGGTCGCGTTCACGGCGCGAACCACCTTCGTCACCGTCGATCCCTTCCTGTGGCAACTCTGCCGGGACTACATCGTCGAGAACCAACCGCTGCTCGCTCGGCTCGCCGGAATGGATCCGGCACGGCTGCTGGGGCAAATGAGCGCGGTGCTTCTTCTGCCGGTGCTGCTCCTGTTCGCGGTCGTGCTTCTGTTTCGTCGTTCTTCCGCTGGAGGCGTGCCGCAGCTTCCCACGCCTTGGAAGGGCCTGCTCGGCGTCGTCCTGTCGCCGTCGCTCGTGTTGCTGGCTCTTGCGATCCACCAGTCGCGGTGGCTGGCGACAAGCTGCGCCGTCTGGCTCGCGTTGCTCGTCGTGATGGCCTTGCTCTATTCCTCGGTCGGCGTGCATGGCCGAGGCGTCCGGATGGCGTCAGCCGCTTTCGTTGGGCTGCTGCTCGTGCCGTTTCCGGCCTCTGCCATTGCACAGTGGCGTCAGACCGGACTGAAAGCGCCGCTGACGCAGGCCGATCTGACGCAGATCATCACGCGCGACGCCTCGTATCGTCTCCGGCAACGGCTGGGAAGCGAGCCGGGCGTGATCCTCAGCGGGCCGAGCACGACCACATGGATGACGTACTTCGGCGGCTTCAAAGGCCTCGGCACCCTGTATTCGGACAACCTGGACGGGCTGAAGGCCGTCGCCGAGATCTACAGCGCGCCTTCGCCCGAGACGGCGCTCGAGCTGTGCAAGCGACACGGCGTCACGCACATCGCCATCTTCTCGTGGGATGCCTTCGCGCAGGAGTACCCGAAGCTCTGGCACGGGTTGAGCCGCTCGGAGGATGCCCCGCCAGATGCGTTCATCGCGCGGCTCCTGCAGACGGGGAGCCTCCCGAACTGGCTCCGGCCCATTCCGTACGCCATCCCGTCCGACATGGAGCTCGCAACGCAGTATGTCCGGCTGTTCGAGGTCGTACCCGATCAAAGTCAGGAGGAGGCCATCGTTCGTCTCGCGGAGTACTTCCTGGCGACGGACAAGCCGGAAGCCGCGTCGCGGCAATTGCAGCCGCTCCTCACGCGCACGCCCAGCTACCTGCCCGCGCTCGTCTCTCAGGCCCGCGCGCAGTATGCCCGCGGCGAGATCGAGGAGTTCGCGCAGACGGTGGCGCACATTCGCGCCAATCCCGCGAGCGCCGGCCGGATGCATCTCGACGATGCCGTGGCGCTCGCGATGGTGATGGCGTTGGCGAATGACCCGGCCTACGCGCGAGAGCAACTCAGGGCCGCGCTGCGGCATGCAGATGAGCAGAGCATCCGGCGCCTCCTGCCCGGCTCGATCATCAATCTCCTCGGGTTGATGCGGCGGCTGGATCTCGCCACGGAATATGCCCTCGTTCACCGATGGGCGTTCAGCCTGCTGCCCCCGGAAGCCGAGGTGCTGGTCGACCATGGCTGATGCACCAGTGCTCGTCTGTGGGGCGGGCGGATTCATCGGCGGACACCTCGTGCGTCACCTGCTCGAGCAGGAGTCTCGCGCGGTTCGAGCGGTGGATCTCAAACCGTTCCAGGAGTGGCACCAGCGTCACCCGGCTGCGGACAACCGCCGGCTCGACCTGCGATCGAGAGAGGCCTGCGATGAGGCGGTACGTGGCGTGGCTGACGTGTACAACCTCGCCTGCGACATGGGCGGCATGGGCTTCATCGAGCACAACCGGGCGCTCTGCATGCTGAACGTGCTCATCAACACCCACCTGTTGATGGCCTCCGCCGAGCTCGGCGTGCGGCGGTACTTCTTCGCCTCGTCGGCCTGCGTGTACAACGCGACGCGCCAGAGCACACCGAACGGGCCGCCGCTGAGAGAGAGCGACGCCTACCCGGCCATGCCGGAGGATGGGTACGGCTGGGAGAAGCTGTTCAGCGAGCGGATGTGCCGCCATTTCCGCGAGGACTTCGGCCTGGAGACGCGTGTGGCGCGGTATCACAACATCTACGGCCCGCACGGGACGTACGAGGGCGGGCGCGAAAAGGCGCCGGCGGCCGTGTGCCGCAAAGTCATCACGGCGAAGCTCGTCGGCGAGGACTCGATCGAGATCTGGGGCGACGGTCGGCAGACTCGGAGCTTCACCTACATCGACGACTGCATCCACGGCACGCGCCTGCTCATGGAGAGCGACGTCGCCGAACCGTTGAACATCGGAAGCTCCGAGTCGGTGACCATCAACGAGCTGGTGGACCTCGTCGAAGACATGGCGGACGTCAGGCTTCTCCGCCGATACGACCGGACCGCGCCGCACGGCGTCTTCGGCCGCAACAGCGACAACAGCCGGATTCAGACGCTGCTCGGATGGCAGCCGTCGACGCCGCTCCGCGAGGGAATGGCGTGGACGTTTCGCTGGATCCACGACCAACTCGTGTCGCGCGGGCCTGCCGGTGCAATCCGCGCTGGTGCGGGCCCCGCCCATCGCTCGATCAGATAGCCGTGAAGTCGACCACCCTGTACTTGTTGTCCTACAACGAGCGAGAGGCGCTCGAGAAGCTGATGCCGCTCATCCCGCTGTCCCTGTTCGATCGCGTGGTCGCGATCGATCCGGGATCGTCCGACGGCACGCTCGAGCTCTACAAGGACGCCGGCATCCCCTGCGTCATCCAGCCGAACAAAGGCCGGGGCAACGCCTTTCTCCACGCCCAGAGTCTCTGCGACACCGAGCGGCTCGTCTTCTTCAGCACCGACGGGAACGAGGATCCGAACGATCTGCCGAAAATCCTCGCATTTCTCGATCAAGACTACGACATGGTCATCGCCGGCCGCTTCGTGCTCCCGGGGTCGTGCAGTGACAACAGCGACGACCGGTTCTTGATCCGGCGCTACGGCAGCATGACCTACAGCGCGATCGCGCGGTTGGTCTGGCGGACTGGTGTGTATGATGCCTGCAACGGGTTCCGGGGCTACAAGCTGGAGTCCATGAAGCGCATGCGGCTGGATGCGCCGCTTCATGAGATCGAGATCCAGAGCACCATTCGCGCGGCGAAGCTCGGGATGCGGGTGAAGGAGTTTCCGACCCACGAGCTGCGGCGGCTGGGCGGGGCCCACAAGAGGACGGCTGCGACGTTCACCTTGGCGTGGCGAACGGGCGCATCGGTCCTGCGGGAGCTCGTCGTCAATCCCTGATGGACACGAGAGATCGGTGGCCTGACCGTGATCACGCTCATCAATCATCAGGGTCTCAAGACCGCGAGCGGCCTGCAGATTCAGACGCCGTCGCCGTCGCTCGGTCTCGCGTACATCGGCGCGTTCCTCAAGAGGCACGGCTACACGTACACCGCCATCGACGCCTGCGGTGAGGCGCTGGATCGGATCCGCCCGTATCGGAACATCCGCAGCGAACCGATCCTGATCCAGGGACTGACGGTCGACGAGGTCGTGGCGCGCGTCCCGATGAGCACGCGGGTCTTTGGGTTCACGTGCCTGTTCAGCCATTGCTGGCCGCTCGTGGTGGATCTCGCGCGCGCGCTGCGTCCGCGGTTTCCCGGCGCCCTGTTCGTCGCGGGCGGCGAGCATCCCACCGCTCTGCCAGAGAGCGTCCTGGCCTCACGGCTGTTCGACGTCGCGGTCCTCGGCGAGGGCGAAGAGACCTTTCGAGAGCTGGTCGAGCGCGTCGACGCCGGCCGCTCGTGGCGCGACGTCGCCGGAATCGCCTATTCGGCGCCTGACGGCTCCGTTCTCTCGACGCCGGCGCGGCGGCGCATCACGGAGATCGACGACCTGCCGTATCCCGATTGGGATGCATGGAGCATCGAGGCGTACATCGCCGCGCACCAGGTGACCGGCGTCAACCTCGGACGATCGATGCCGATCCTCGGCAGCCGAGGGTGCCCGTTCGAGTGCACGTTCTGCTCGAACCCCGACATGTGGACGCAGCGCTACGTGATGCGCGATCCCGTGCGGCTGGTCGACGAGATGGCCCACATGCAGGCCCGGTACAACGTCACCGGCTTCACCTTCATGGATTCCACTTTCGTCGTCAACCGCAAGAAGACGCTGGACTTCGCGAACGAGCTCTTCCGCCGGAATCTCGGCATCCACTATCAACTCCCGGCCGGCACGCGGTGCGAGGCGTTCGACGCGGAGCTGGCCGTGGCGCTCGACCGATCGGGCTTGAGGAACTTTGCGTTCGCGCCGGAGTCGGGCGACGAGCGGACGCTGAAAGCGGTGAAGAAGCAGGTGAGCCTGCCTCGCCTGCTCGAGGCGGTGCGCGTCGTCCTTCGTACGAGGATGACCGTGGCGTGCTTCTTCGTCATCGGCTTCCCGGAAGACACGCGCTCGGGCATGCGCCGCACCCTGCAGCTCATCCGGAAGCTGGCCGTAATGGGCGTGCACGATGTGACCGTGGCCAAGTTCACACCCTATCCAGGTACGGCCTATTTCAGACAGCTCTTTCCCGGTAAGGAGCTGGACGCGGCGGCCGACGAGCTCGAGAGCGTCGTCGACTTCTACTCGAGCCGCGGCAAGTCGTACACGCCGAACGTCTCGCCGCGCGAGCTGTACCTCAGGATGATCTGGATGTACACGAACTTCTACGTCATCTCGTTCGTCATGCGTCCGGGGCGGGTGGCCAGGAACTTCTGGCAGTACTTCCACGAGGGGATCGAGAACGCGCGGTACATGCGGTTCTTCAGCGAGATCTGGTACCTGCGGCGGAAATGGAACCGGTCGCGCAGCTTGTCGGGATAGCACGTGCGCCGGCGAACGCGGAACGGGACAGCCCGCAGCCGGCGTGATTCTCCAGAGTTCCGACACGCCGATCACGTTCGGCCGCCCCATCGCCGATCGATTCGACCCGCGAGTCGTCGAGAGCTTGGAGAGCACGAACGGCCGCCGCGGCGCGCGCGCCGCGGCGGGCGACCGGAACGATCGGCCGCATCGAAGTGGAAGCACAGCCCACCCAGGCGCTAGCGCCCTGCCGTCAGAAACGGGTTCGTCCGGCGTTCGACGCCGACCGTGGTGACAGGGCCGTGCCCGGAGTGCACGACCGTGTCGTCCGGAAAGGCGAACAGGACGTCGCGGATCGATCGAATCAGCGTCTCGTGGTCGCCGCCGGGCAGATCGGTGCGGCCGATCGAGCCCGCGAAGAGCGTGTCGCCGACGAAGAGCTCGCGCGCGGTGGTTCCGGCACGTCCGATCGCCAGGCACACGCCTCCTGGACAATGCCCGGGCGTGTGCAGGATCTCCACGACGTAGCGTCCGAACGTGAGCGCGACGCGAACGTCGTAGAAGGCGTCCACGGGCGGCGCGGGCGGCAGCACGAGGCCGAACATCACGCCCTGCTGGACGAGCGCATCGTACAGGAACAGATCGTCCCGATGGAGCCAGACGTCCACGCCCAACGCCGTCTTGGCGCGCGCGACGCCCGTGATGTGGTCGAGGTGCGCGTGCGTCAGCAGGATGTGCCTGACGGTCGTCCTGGAGGAGCGGGCTGCGGCCAGCAGCTCGTCGACTTCGTCGCCGGGATCGACGAGCACGCCTTCCCGCGTTTCCTCGCACGCGACGAGATAGCCGTTCTTGAAGAACGGCGGCACCGCTGCGGTCGTGACGATCATCTGGCGGCGCCGCGCCACGCGGGCACCCGCGCGCTCACGACCGGCTCTTCGGCTGCGCGGGCCGGATCTCGATCCTGCTCGGCAGGCTCCGGCCGGGATGGCGGAAGAGGTCCATCACGGCCTCGGCGACGTCGTCTGGCGACAGCTTCCAGGCGTCCTCCGGCGTGACCATCCGCCCCGAGAACTCGGTCGCGACCGAACCCGGCATGACCACCGTCACACGGATGCCGTCGTAGCGGACTTCCTGCATCAGCGCTTCGCTGAACGCAATGACCGCCGCCTTGGACGCGCAGTACGCGGCGCCGCCGGCGAACGGGTTGCGGCCGGCCAGGCTCGCGATGTTCACGATCCAGCCGCCGCCGGCGCGCCGCATCGCCGGAATCACCGCGCGCGTGCAATAGAACGCGCCGGTCAGGTTCGTGTTCATCACGCGGTGCCAGTCGGCATCGGTCATCGCGGCCACTTCGCTGAACACGCCGATGCCCGCGTTGTTGACGAGCGTGTCGATTGCGCCGAACCGGCTGACGGCCTCCTGCACGGCGCGGTCGACCGCGACCGGATCGCGGACGTCCGCGAGCGCGCCCGCGACGTCGTCGGGCCGGCCGCTGTCTTCGCCCAGCACGCGCACGGCCTGTTCGATCCGGCCGGTATCGACGCCCGTGATCATCACCCGCCCGCCGGACGCGAGGATCGCCCTCGCAATCGATCGTCCGATCCCGCGCGTTCCACCCGTGGCAATCGCTCGACGCATCGCACCTCCGGCCCCTTTAGAATACCGCCATGTCGTTCGTCGCCATTGTCGGCGCGGGCCCGATCGGCGCGGCGATCGCGCATCGATTGACGCAGCGGCCGCAGCCATCGCCCACCATCGTGCTCATCGACGCCGCCGATGCGATCGCGGCCGGCAAGGCGCTCGACATCCGCCAGGCGGGCCCCATCGAAGGATCCGACACGCCGGTCACCGCCACGCCGGACGTGCTCGCCGCGTGCGGCGCTTCGGTCGTCGTGATGGCCGACGACATCAAGGACGGCGAGTGGACCGGCGACCGGGGATTGACGCTGATTCGACGCCTCGTGCGCGCGGGCACGTCGGCCGCCTTCGTCTTCGCAGGGCCGCAGCAGACGCCGTTGATGGAAGCCGTCCATCGCGATCTGTCCGTTCCGGCGGCGCGGCTGGTCGGCAGCGCTCCGGCAGCCATCGTCGGCGCCGTCCAGGCCCTTGCTGGACTCGAACTGAACGCCGCCGGCGTGCAGGTGGCCGTCGTGGGCCGGCCGCCGGAGTTCGTGATCGGCTGGTCGAGCGCGTGCGTCGGAGGATCCTTGCTGACCGATCGCATCCCGCCGCATCGCCTGGCGGCGATCGGCCGGTCGGTAGCGAGGCTCTGGCCCGCAGGCCCCTACGCGATCGCATCTGCGACGGCGCGCATCGTCGAAGGGCTGATATCGGGGAGCCGCGTCCCGATTCCGGGAACGGCCATCATCGACGACGGCGTCGAGGCGCGCGGAGCGGGCGTCCTCCTGCCGCTCGAGCTTGGACGTCTTCGTGTGCTCAGCCGGCTCCCGCCTTCGCTCAGCCCGCAAGAGCGCACGCAGCTCGTCAACGGTCTGGGCGTCGCCGGCTGACGACGTCCGCGGTCTACAATCCGGCTGTGCCGCCGCTCCGCCTGATGGCCGTGCTGGCTCATCCCGACGATGAGACGCTCGGGATGGGAGGGACGCTGGCCAAGTACTCCGCCGAGGGCGTCGAAACGGCGATTGTCGTGGCCACGCGCGGCCAGCGAGGGCGTTACCGCGGCCATCGCGACCCTCCGGAGCATCCCGGCCCGGACGCGCTCGGCCGCATCCGCGAAGCCGAGTTACGTGCTGCCGCCTCGATCCTGGGGATCCGCGACGTCACCGTGCTCGACTATCAGGATCAAGAACTTGACCGAGCGGATCCGCGCGAGGCCATCGCGCGAATCGCCGCCGAGCTGCGGCGAGCTCGCCCGCACGTCGTGGTCACGTTTCCGCCGGACGGCGCGTACGGCCATCCCGATCACATCGCGATCTCGCAGCTCGCATCGGCGGCCGTCGTCGGCGCGGCAGACCACGCGTTCGATGCCGGCAGCGCCGTCGCTCCGCACCGGGTGGACAAGCTGTACTACATCGCTTGGCCGCAGTCGACCTGGGACGTCTACGAGGAAGCCTTCCGGCGCCTCGTCTCCACGGTCGACGGCGTCGCCCGCCAGGCGATCCCGTGGCCCGACTGGCAGTTGACCACGGCCATCGACACGCGCGCCCACTGGCAGCGCGTGAGGCAGGCGGTGGCCTGTCACGAATCGCAAGTCACGGCGTACGAAGGCCTGCAGCGTCTCTCGCCTGAGCGTCATGAGGCGCTCTGGGGCTCGCAGTCCTTCTATCGTGTGTTCAGCTTCGTCAACGGAGGACGCGCGGTGGAACACGATCTCTTCGAGGGCGTGCGATGAACGGCGGCGAGGGCCGCGGGGCACGTCGCGCGCCGCTCGCGATGAGCGCGGACGAGTTCCGCGCCGCGGCGCATCGGCTCGTCGACCTGCTGGCCGACGAGTTGGCCAGGATCCCCGGACGTCCCGTCACGCACGACGAGCGCCCATCGTCGGTGCGAGAGGCGCTGGATCTCGACCGTGCGCTGCCGCGTCAGGGCACGGACGCAGCGGAGCTGCTCGCGCGGGTCACGCCGGCACTCTTCGAGCACTCGCTGTTCAACGCACACCCGAGGTTCTTCGGGTACATCACGGCGCCACCGGCGCCCATCGGCATTCTGGGCGATTTCCTGGCGTCGGCCCTCAATCCGAACGTCGGGAGCTGGCGCCTGTCTCCGGCGGCGAGCGAAGTCGAGGCCCAGACGGTCCGGTGGATCGCGGAGCTCATCGGTGCGAGCCCGGCGAGCGGAGGCTTGCTCGTCAGCGGCGGCAACATGGCGAACTTCGTCGGGTTCTTCGCCGCGCGCGCAGCCCGCGCGCCGTGGGACGTCCGCGCGCAGGGCACGGGCCGGCGACCGCTTCGCGTGTACGCCTCCCGTGAGACGCACACCTGGATTCAGAAGGCAGCGGATCTCTCGGGCCTCGGCACCGATGCGATTCGGTGGGTGCCCACCGGCGCCGATCTGCGAATGGATCTCGCCGCGCTGACGGCAGTGCTCGCCCGCGATCGGGCCGCCGGCGACATCCCGTTCCTGGTCGTCGGCACCGCGGGGTCGGTGAGCACCGGCGCGATCGATCCGCTCCGGGAATTGGCGCAACTGTGCCACGACGAACAACTGTGGTTTCACGTGGACGGCGCGTACGGCGGCTTCGCGGCAGCCGCCGTCGATGCGCCTCCGGACCTTCGCGCGCTCGCCTCGGCGGACTCGGTCGCCGTCGACCCGCACAAGTGGCTGTACGCGCCGCTCGAAGCCGGCTGCGCACTCGTCCGCGACCCGGACGATCTCCGGCGCGCCTTCTCGTATCACCCGCCGTACTACCACTTCGACGAGCACGTCACGAACTACGTCGACTACGGGCCGCAGAACTCGCGCGGGTTCCGCGCCCTCAAAGTGTGGCTCGCTCTGCAACACGCGGGCGCCGACGGCTACCGTCGCATGATCAGCGACGACATCAGCCTCTCGCGTACGCTCGCCGACGCCGTGGCCGCGGACGAAAGCCTGGAGCTCGTCACGCAGTCGCTCAGCATCACGACCTTCCGGTTCATCCCACCGGACCTGGGGGCCAGGCGCGGCGAACGGGCGGTCGCGGAGTACCTCAACCAGCTCAATGAAGCCCTGCTCGACGATCTGCAGCGCTCGGGGCGGGCGTTCGTTTCGAACGCCGTCATCGGAGACCGCTACGTGCTGCGCGCCTGCATCGTCAATTTCCACACCGGGCACGACGACGTCCTGGCGCTGCCGGGGATCGTCACGGCGGCCGGCGCATCGATTGACGGAGCGCTGAGACCCGCCGCGCTCCGGCGCGAGCAGGCTACGTGAACACGCGCTGCATGCCGTCCACGATCGCGCGCTCGACGTCGGCCATCTCCACCTGACGGCCGAGCACGCGCTCGAGCGACGTCACGCCCCGATCCGTGATGCCGCACGGCACGATCAGGTCGAAGTGCTGCAGGTCGGTGGCGACGTTGAGCGCGAAGCCGTGCGAGGTGATCCAGCGGCTGATCCGCACGCCGATGGCCGCGATCTTGGCTTCCTGTCCCGCCGGTCCGACCCACACGCCGCTTCGCCCCTGAACGCGCCCGCCCGCCACGGCGAATGCACCCAGCGCGATGATCAGCGCTTCTTCGAGATCGCGCACATAGCGATGGACGTCGCAGCGATCCGGCCGGAGATCGAGAATCGGATATCCGACGAGCTGCCCGGGCCCGTGGTAGGTGACGTCCCCGCCCCGGCCTGCGTCGGCGACCACGACGCCGAGCTCGGCCAGCCGCTCGGGCGACGCCGTGATGTGTTGGGGGCCCGTCCGGTTCCTGGCGCCCAGGGTGATCACCGGAGGGTGCTCGACGAGCAGCAGCGTGTCGCCGATCGTGCCCGACCGCCGTGCCTCCACGAGCTGGCGCTGGAGGACGAGCGCTTCGTCGTAAGGCAGGAGGCCCAGCCGGCGAACGTCGAGCGAGCGGTGCTCTTCCACGCCGCGTTAGAGCTGTGACGCGTCGAAGCCTTCGATCCGGCTCTTGATCGTCTGAAGGAACCTGGCGCCCTCCGCGCCGTCGATGAGCCGGTGGTCGTGGCCGAGCGTGAGATAGCACATCGGCCGCACGGCCACGGCATCGTCCACGACGACGGCGCGCTTGTCGACGGTGCCGACGCCGAGGATCGCGACTTGCGGCTGGTTGATGATCGGCAGACCGAACACCGCGCCGAACACGCCGGGATTGGTGATCGTGAACGTGCCATTCTGCACGTCGTCCACCTTGAGCTGCTTCGCGCGGGCGCGGGCGGCCAGATCCTGGATCGCCCGGCACAGTTCCATCATCGACAGCCGATCCGCGTGCCGGATGACCGGCACGATCAGCCCCTGTTCGAGCGCGACGGCGATGCCGAGATGGATGTCGTGCTTGTAGACGATGGTCTCGCCGTCCACCGACGCGTTCGCCCACGGGCACTCGCGAAGCGCCTCGACGGTCGCGCGCGCGATGAAGGCCGTGTAGGTCAGCCGCGTGCCCGCCGACTCGTACTCGGCCCGGCGCGCCGCGCGAAGCGCGTCGACCCGGCTGAAATCGACCTCGAACGCCGAGTACACATGAGGAGCCGTCTGCACGCTCGCCAGCATGTGCTCGGCGATCTTCCGCCGCATCACCGACATCTTCTCCAGCCGGACGTTGTCGCCAGGCTGGTAGGCCGGCGGCAGCGACGGACGGGCTCGGGTGCGACCGCGCTCGATGTACGCCTCGATGTCGCGCCGGGTCACGCGTCCCCTGATGCCGGTCCCGGTGAGCTGACCGATGTCGATCCCGCGCGCCTGCGCAATCTTCCGGACGACGGGCGACGATCGGGTTCGGAGCCGGTCATCGGCAGAGACGGCTCGGAGCGGCGCTGCCGTGAGCAGCGAGACCGTCGCGCCAGGCGCTCCGGCCCCCGCGCCGGACGTCTCGGCCGGCGGCGGCACTGGCGCAGAGCGCGCACCCGGCGCCGTGCTCATCGCGGGCGGCACGCGTTGCCCCTCCGTCCCGATCACGGCGACGACGGAGTGGACCGGCACCGTCTCGCCCTCCGCCACGCGGATTTCCAGGACGACGCCGGCGTCGGGCGAGGGGATCTCGGCATCCACCTTGTCGGTCGAGATCTCGAAGAGCGGTTCGTCCTTCTCGACGGCATCGCCGACCCGCTTGATCCAGCGGACGATCGTTCCTTCGGCGACCGATTCGCCCATCTGCGGCATCAGGACGTTCGCGGCTCCGGGCACGTGCGGCCTCACAGGTGAATGGCGCCGCCGTGCAGCGCGTACGCGGCTTCGCCGATGGCCTCCGACATCGTCGGATGCGCGTGCACGACCCGGGTGAGCTCCTCGGCGGTGGACTCGAGGCGGATGGCGACAACCGCCTCGCCAATCAGCTCCGTCGCGCGGGGACCGACGATGTGCACGCCAAGGACCTGATCGTACTCCGCGTCGGCGACGATCTTCACGAAGCCGTCCGTCTCGCCGGCGAGCTTCGCCCGGCCGAGGGCGGAGAAGGGGAAGGTCCCCACCCTGACTTCGCGGCCGCGCGCGGCCGCTTCGGCTTCGGAGAGACCGACACTGCCGATTTCCGGATCGCAGTAGGTGGTCACCGGCACCTGATCGTAGTCGAGCGGCTGCGGCTCGCGCCCGGCGAGGCGTTCCGCGACGAGAATCCCCTCGGCCGAGGCCACGTGCGCGAGCTGCGGGTGCCGCCGGCCGCGAATCGCGATCACGTCGCCGATCGCCGAGACGCCAGGCACGGCGGTGCGATACCACTCGTCGACGGGAATGAACCCGTCCTCCAGGGCGATCCCGACCGCTTCAGCGCCCAACCCGTCGGTGACCGGCCGGCGCCCGGCCGCGACGAGGAGCGTCTCCACGGTGAGCGTGACGATCGCGCCCGCGGCGTCCTTCAACTGGAGATGCGCGCGATCGGCCTCCACCCGCGCCGACTCGATCGTGGTGGACGTGCGCACCCCGATGCCGCGCTTTCTGAACGCGCGCTCCAACAGCGCCGACACCGCCTCGTCCTCTCCCGGCACGAGGCGCGGCTGCAGCTCGATGAGCGTCACGTCGCTGCCGAGCTGACGGAAGATCGACGCGAACTCCACGCCCACGGCGCCGCTGCCGACGATCGCCACAGACGACGGCACCGCCGAGAGATGAATGGCCTCGTCGCTCGTAATGACGATCCGGCGATCGATCTCGATGCCGGGAAGCGGCCGCGGGGCCGATCCCGTGGCGATGACGACCTCGCGCGCCGACAGCTCGCGCGGCGCGTCGCCGGCGACTTCGATCAGACCCGGCGCCGCGAACCGGCCGGTTCCGCGCACGACGTCGATCCTGTGCTTGCGGCACAGGTACTCGACGCCCTTCGTCAGCCCGGCGACGATCGCGTTCTTCCGCTCGTGCACGCGGCCGAGGTCGATCGACGGCTCGCCCGTGCCGCCGCCGAAGCGGATCCCCCAATCGGCGGCATGCCGAGCCCGCGTGAACGCGTGCGCGTGCTCCACGAGCGCCTTGGTCGGAATGCAGCCCAGGTTCAGGCACGTGCCGCCGAGCGCCGGCTGACGTTCGACGAGCGCAGTCTTCAACCCGAGCTGGGCCGCACGAATGGCCGTGACGTAGCCACCCGTACCAGACCCGATGACGACGAGATCGTAGCCTTCGGCCACCGAAGCACTCCCGGCACGCATGGCGGGCGTCACGACGTCGCGCGCCGGCATGCGGGCGGCGTTCAGTGTACTGCGAGCAAGGGTGGGAACGGCGTGAGGGGACGGACCGACGCAGGCGGCGGGCTCGACCCGCCGCCTGCTCCAACGCTACTTGCGGGGAAGAACGGCGTCCTTGAGCTGCTTCGCGATCCGCGCCTTGACCACGGTCTTGGCCGGAATCTTGATCGGCTCGCCGGTGGCCGGGTTGCGGCCTTCACGAGCCTTGCGCTTCTGGACGACCAGCTTGGCGATCCCCGGAAGAACGAACTCGCCGGAACGCTTCAGTTCCTTTTCGGACAACCGGTTCAGTTCGTCGAACAGATCACGGACTTGCGTTCGCTTCATCTCGAACTTGTCCGCGAAGTGCGCGAACAGTTCCATCTTGCCCATGCGCCGGGCGTCTGCCATGCCTTCTTCTCCCTGGCTAGGGCGCGCGTTTCAGGAGACTGTCTTCAGAACCGCGCGCGCAACGGTCCGACAGCAAACCCAATAAAATCGGGGGTCATCGTAGCCCTGTGCCGGAAACGATGTCAATGAAAGATCCGATGGAATCGAAGACTAGAATGACAGCGATGGCGGCGACGCTCGAGACGTTTCCCAATCCGAGGCCCGAACGGGACTACGAGATCCAGATCCGCTGTCCGGAATTCACCTCGATGTGTCCGAAGACCGGGCTCCCGGATTTCGGCGAGATCGCCATCGTCTACGTGCCGGACTCGGCGTGTATCGAGCTGAAGTCGCTCAAGTACTACCTGCTCGCCTACCGGAATCAGGGCATTTTCTACGAAGCGGCCACCAATCGCATCCTGGACGATCTGGTCGCCGCCTGCCGGCCGCGGCGGATGCGCGTGACGGGCGCCTTCACCGCTCGCGGCGGCATCACGACGACGGTCGTGGCGACGTTCGACGCCGCCCATCCGTCCTGAGCCCGCCTCGGCATCGTGGACGACGTCCACATCGTGCCGCTCGAGCCGGAGCTGGACCTCCACGCCTTCGCGCCGCGCGACATCCCGGACGCGGTCGACGCGTACCTGACGCAGGCGCACGAGGCAGGCCTTCGCGAGGTGAGGCTGGTCCACGGGAGAGGGCGCGGCATCCAGCGCGGCATCGTGCAGGCCGCGCTCGAGCGCCATCCGCTCGTAGCCGAGTTCGAGGACGACAGGCACTCTCATCTCGGCGCGACCATCGCCCGGCTGATCGAACCGGCCGCCAAATGATCTGAATTCCCGCTGTCTGCCGGCCGCGTGGCATCCCGCTTGCTCCGCGTTGCCCCGTGCTCGATTCTCGAGAGACTTCTCAGCCCGACGTCGCAGATTCTGCAGCGCCGGCCGGCGATCCGGATCGCGAATCCTGCCTGGCGGGCCCCGGGCTTCGCCCTGGTGCCATCCTGTGGATCCGTCAGCAACGATGGATCGTCGAGCAGATCAGCCTCGAACGCGGCATCATCCGCGTCGACGTGGCCGGCCGTCATGAACGCCGCGCGTTTCTCCTGCCATTCGACCGGGCACAGGCGCCCGACCCGCGCCGGCGGGCGAAACGCGTGCGCCTCCGACGCGCGTGTGCCCGCTGCGCCTGGCTCGTCGCGCGCCGATCGTCCTTCCGCCTGCCGGTCGCGCTGCTCGACGCGAGGATCGGCCTGCTTCCGTATCAGATCGCTCCGGCGCTGGCGTCGCTGGCCGGCTGGCGACGACTGCTCGTCGCCGACGATGTCGGTCTGGGCAAGACCATCCAGGCGGCGATGCTGGTCGCGGAACTGGTGCGACGTGACGGCGGCGCCCGCGTGCTGCTCGTCGTGCCGAAGACGCTCCAGGCCCAATGGGCGGACGAGCTCGGCCGTCGATTCCGCCTCGGCACGGCCAGCATCGATCGCCAGTCGCTCGCCGGGCACGCGCGAGCGGGCGCCCTCCGGGAGTCGCCGTGGATGCGGCCGGGCATCTGGCTCGTCTCGATCGACTACCTCAAGCAGGCGCACGTGCTGGCCACGATTCCCGAGCGGCCATGGGACCTCGTCGTGGTCGACGAAGCGCACGACGTCTGCGGCGATACGGATCGCCACGAGGCGTGCGACGCCATGGGCCGGCGCGCCCGCCGGCTCGTGCTCCTCACCGCCACGCCACACTCGGGCGACGAGGCGCGCTTCGATCGGCTGACGTGCCTGGGCCGATTGCCGTCCGAGAAGGACGATCTGCTCGTATTCCGGCGCACACAGCAGGACGCCGGCCTCGACCTCGGCCGGCGGACGTGCTGGCGGCGGTTGGCGCTCACGCCGACGCACAGGCGCGTGCTCGACGCGTTGCTGGCGTTCGAAGCCCAGGTGCTGCGCCGCGCCGAGCCATCGGGCCACGCCGCGATTCTCCTGCTGTCGGTGTTTCGGAAGCGCGCGTTGTCGACGATGAGCGCGCTGGCAGCGACGCTCGCGCGCCGCCTGGCGATCCTCGACCGCGCGGGCACTGACGCGCTCGACCCCTGGCGCCAGGCGCCGCTGCCGTTTTCAGCCGATGACGTCGGCGAGGACGAGCACGCGCTCGAGGCCGACAGCGGGCTGCCGCGAGACCACGAGCGTCGGTGGCTCGAGCGGCTGCGACGGCTCGCGCTCGTCGCCGTCGACAGCCGGGTGTCGCACGTACGGCGGTTGCTCTCGCGAACGCGCGAGCCGGTCGTCATCTTCACCGAGTTCCGTCATTCGCTCGAAGCGCTGGAGAGGCAGCTCTCCGGATGCCGCGTCCTCGCGGCAATGCACGGCGGCCAATCTCCCGCGGAACACGCCGAGGCGCTCGCCCGCTTCGTCTCGGGCCGAGCCACGGTGCTGCTCGCGACCGACGTCGCCGGGCAAGGCCTCAACCTGCAGCACGCGGCGCGCTGGGTCGTGAGCGTCGACCTGCCGTGGAATCCGCTGAAGCTCGAGCAGCGCATCGGCCGCGTCGAACGGATCGGCCAGCGGCGACGCGTACATCTGACGCTGCTGCTCGCACGCCATCCCGCGGAGGAACGGCTGCTCTCGCACGTGCTCCGGCGGGTTCTGACGGCACGCCGGTCGCTGGGCGACCAGGCGCTGGCGCGTGCGATCCCGCCCAGCGAAGCGGCCGTGGCCGCCGCCCTGATCGCAGGCGAGCCGCTCCACCCGTCGCCGCCGGACGCCCTTCGCGACAGCGGCCTCCGGTGGATGCGAGCGGCGCGCGCGGTGAGCCGCGTGCTCTCGCGGCGCCGCGTGCTGATGGCGCACTGGCGCGCGCCGCAGCCGATCATCGGCAGGCCGTGGATCGCCTCGCGTCCGTCGGATCACCGGAACGCGCTGCTTCTCGTGTCGGTCTCGCTCCTCGACGATACCGGCGCGGAGGTCGAACAACTGCTCGTGCCGTTGAGGTTCGACGGCGACAACTCGACCCCCCCGGATCTTCTGCTCCGGTCGGGTGTCGATCTGATGCCCCTGTACGCACGCCGCGTGCGGGCGCGAATACGAAGGCTCGAGCGCCTCACGCGCGAAGTCGCCGCACGCGAGGTGGGCACCGAGCTCGCGATCGCCGCCGAGTCCGCCCGGGCGCGCACGCACGCGCCCTTCGCGCTGAGCCTCTTCGATCGCGCCGGCGAACGCGCATTCGAGGACGACCGCCGCCGGCAGCACGCGCAGCAGGCCGACGTCGCCGCACGTCTGGATCTGCTGCGGCGGGCCCTTGCTCTCGGCGTGGCGGCGGCACGGATCGAGCTCGTGCTGAGACCGATCCGGTGACGTCGCTTCCGGGCATCTCCAGCACGCTCTTCCCTGAATGGTTCCTGCGTGACGTCGCGGCGCGTGCGTGCGCGCTCCAGTCGAATCGTCCCGCTGATGCCGCTGGCGCCCACTTGCGACGATGGTGGCCGCGAGTCACCGCCAGGTGTAGCCCGGCGTCGGCACTCCGCCTGCTGTTCGACGTCGCCGCGATGCCGCTCTTCGGCATTCTCGGCTTCAGCGCGCACGATGCGCGGTTCGAACGCCACCGCGCGCAGGCGATGCTGCGCACCCGCGGCGGCCGTACCGTCGGGTTGATGGTGCTGCCGTGGGCGACCCGGCCGTCGACGGCCTGGCGGGACGTCTGGCTGACAGCGGAAGCCGCCGGCTCGCGCTGGTGCTTCGTGCTGGCGCCGCCGTTCCTCTCGCTCGTCGATACGCGCGGCCACGTCGTGCGCCGCAGCGTCGAGTTCGACCTTTCTGAAGCGCTGCCGGGCAGTGCAGCCCCGGTGTTCCGGCTGCTGGCCGGAGCGGCCAGCTTCGACGCACCGGATGGCCAGGCGCCCGCGCCAATCGACGGCTTGCTCGCCGAGGCGATGCGGCGACAGGACCGCGTCCGCGGCGATCTGCGGCGAGGCGTCGTCCGCGCGCTGCAGGCGATGGGCGGCGTCCTCGAAGGCCGGCGCGCCGACGAGCGCGTCGCGCAGGCCCTCACGCTCGTTTATCGTGTGCTCTTCCTGAAGTTCGTCGAGTCCCGCGACCTCGTGCCGGTGGACCACCCGCTGTACGCGCAGAGCTACTCGATGACGGGACTCTGCCGCGAGGCGCTGCGCGAGGATGCCCGTGGCCTGTGGGACGGGCTCGCGGCGGCGACGCGGCTTTCGCGTCGAGGCTGTCGAACCGCGAGCCTGATCCTTCCGCCGTTCAACGGCGAGCTGTTCCGGCGATCGTCCGCACCGGCGCTCGAACGCCGGCATCCGGCTCGTCCGAATGCGGCCTCCGCGCGGCGAGATGCCGCGATCCGCGCTGCGCTGCTGTCGCTCGGGACGCGCCAGACGGCGAACGGGAGGGAGGAGCTCAGCTTCGGCGATCTCGGGGTCGAAGAGCTCGGCTCGGTGTACGAACGCGTGCTCGACTTCGCGCCCGATGAGCTGGCTGATGGCCGACCGTCCTCGACGGCGCGCCGCGAGCGCGCGGCTCGGCGGCACAGCGATGCGCGCAAACGGACCGGCACGTTCTACACGCCGCAGGCCCTCACGGAATTCCTCGTCGCGCGCACGCTGGCACCGCTCGTCGCCGGCCGCCGCGCCGACGAGATCCTCACACTGCGGATCGTCGATCCGGCCATGGGCAGCGGGGCCTTCCTGGTCTGTGCGTGCCGGTACCTCGCCGCCGCGTACGAGCGTGCCCTGCTCGACGAGGGGCGGGCCTCGCCCGTCGATCTCGACGAAGACGAGCGCGCCGGCATCCGGCGTCTGGTCGCGGAACGCTGCCTCGCGGGCGTGGACGTCAACCCGGTCGCCGTGCAGCTCGCGCGCCTGTCGCTGTGGCTGACCACGCTCACGCGCGGCAAGCCGCTCGGCTTCCTCGATCACCGGCTGCGGGTCGGCAACAGCCTGGTCGGCGCGTCGCCCGGCGACCTCTCCAGGTTCCCCAACCGGCGCCGCTCGGCGGCACCCGTCCTGCCGCTCTTCGACCAGCACGACTTCGATCTGGCCACGCGGGACGCGCTCGCCACGCTCGCCGTGCTCCGGACGCGGTCCGACGACGGCGTCGCCGACGTTCGCGCGAAGGAGCGGCTCTGGACAGCGCTCAACGGCGAGTGCTCGTCGCTGCATCCATGGCGTCGCGCGGCCGATCTCTGGTGCGCGCAGTGGTTCTGGCCCGACGACGGCGACGGTGTGCCGTCGCCCGCCGAAGTTCGCGCGGTCCTCGCCGCTGCGCTCAACGGCGATCGAACGCTGCCGCAGGAACGTGTCGCGCGCCGTCTCGCCCAGGCCTCCGCGGCCGCGAAGATGCACGCGTTCTTTCATTGGCCGCTCGAGTTCAGCGACGTCTTTTCGGACCAGCCCGGCGCCGCGCGTGCCGGTGCGGGGTTCGATGCCGTGCTCGGCAATCCGCCATGGGAAATGCTGCGCCGTGATCCGGCAGAGGACCGCGAGCGCCGAACGCACGAACACACGCGCCATCTCCTGCGGTTCATCCGCGATTCCGGCATCTACGCAGACAGCGCGGGCGGGCACCTCAACCTGTACCAGCCGTTCCTGGAGCGCGCGCTCGGGCTCTGCCGGCCGGGTGGCCACGTCGGCCTGATCCTTCCGTGGGGCGTCGCGGTGGACGACGGCTCTGCGCGGCTGCGTCAGCGCCTGTTCCGCAATTGCCGAATCCGGACGCTCGTCGGATTCGACAACGGACAAGGGCTGTTCCCGATCCATCGAGGCGTGCGCTTCCTCGCCCTGACCGCGAGCGTCGGCGGCGCCACCACCGACGTCCGCGCGAGCTTCGGCCTCCGCACGCCCGGACAGATCGATCAGCTCCTCGCCCGCGACCGATCCGGCGAGCCGTCACGCGACGACGACGTGCGGCTGTCCGCGGTGCAGGTGGCGCGCGTCGGCGGCGCTTCCCTCCGGATTCCGTTCGTGCAGCGGCGCGCCGAGCTCGCGATGGCGGATCGGCTCGCCGCGCAGTTCCCGCCGTTCGGCGGTGGTGCCTGGAACGGCCGCTTCGGCCGGGAGCTGAACGCCACCGAGGACCGTCAGGCATTCGGCCCGGCCGGCCTGCCCGTGATCGAGGGCAAGCACATCGAGCCGTTCCGCACGCGCGAGACGGAGTCCACGACGCGCATCGGCCGCGACGCGGCCCTGACGCTGATGCCGGACGGCCGGTTCGAGCGGCAGCGGCTCGCGTACCGCGACGTCTCCGGACACGGCAACCGCCAGTCGCTCATCGCCGCGATCGTGCCCGCCGACGTCGTCACCACGCACACGCTCTTCTGTCTTCGCACGGCGCTCTCGGACGAAGCGCTGCACTTCCTCTGCGCCGTGTTCAACTCGTACGTCATCAACGCGATTGTTCGGATGCTGATGGGCAGCCATCTGACGACGTCACTCGTCGAACATCTGCCGGTGCCGGATGGCCGAGATCGGCGGTACCGGCGGATCGCGCGGCTCGCCCGCCGGCGGCGGAGGACCAGCGATCCGCGGCTGAACGCGGCGATTCAGGCGCAGGTGGCCCGGATGTACGGCGTGGCGAGGGAGGAATTCGCGGTGGTGCTGGAAGGGTTTCCGCTGGTGCCGGTCGAGGATCGGCACCGCGCGGCCGTGCTGTTCGACGCGGACGACCGGCGCTGAGAATCTGCAGCCAGGACGACTGCAGATTCTCAGCGCGATCCTATTTCGTGGTGAGGTACACGCCGACCACCATCACGACGGCGCCGACGGCGTGCATCGGCGAGATGGTCTGCACGGGCGATCCGAACCAGCCGAAGTGGGAGATGACCATCGCCGACAGCACCTGGCCGGCGAGCAGCAGCACGAAGAACGGACCGGCGCCGACTTCCGGCACGGTCTTGGCGATTGCGAAGACGAGCAGCGCGCCCGCCACGCCGGCCGTCAAGAGGAGCGGGTTGACCTGGCCGAGACCGCTCAACGCTCCGGGCTTCCAGCCCGTGATCCCGACGACGACCGCGGTGACCGCGCCGATGCACCAGAACAACGCGTTCGCGACTCGCGGATTGCCGATAGCGGCGCCGACCATGCCGTTCATGGCCAGATGCACCGTCAACACCACTCCCAGAAACAGCGTCATTGCGTAGAACTGCAATTTCATCGTCGACTCCTTGGGCCAACAATGGGCGGCAGGCACCCGTTCGGCAGACGAATACTACACTGAGCACGGTGCGACGCAGCGGGACCGCCGTGTGAGCGTCCCACGACAGCGAGGTTCGACATGAGATGGAGTGGCGTAGTGCTCGCCCTGGTCGTCGTCGCGTCCGGCAGCACGCCGGCGCAGGAGCAGTCCGCGGAGATCGACGCCAGAATCCAGGCGGTGATGCCCAAGGTGATCGCGTGGCGTCGCGACATCCATCAGCATCCGGAGCTGTCGAACCGCGAGGTGAGGACGGCCGGCCTCGTGGCCGCTCACCTGCGCGCGCTGGGCCTGGACGTTCGCACGGGCGTGGCGAAGACGGGCGTCGTCGGGATTCTCCGGGGCGGGCGGCCGGGCAAGGTGGTCGCGCTGCGCGCCGACATGGACGCGCTGCCGGTCGCCGAAGTCGGCGACCTGCCGTTCAAGTCCGTCGAGACGGCGACGTACAACGGACAGACCGTCGGCGTGATGCACGCGTGCGGTCATGACGCGCACGTGGCGATGCTGATGGGCGTCGCCGAAGTGCTCACGTCGATGAAAGATCGGCTGCCCGGCACGGTGAAGTTCATCTTCCAGCCGGCGGAGGAAGGGCCGCCCGCCGGGGAGACCGGCGGCGCGGGCGACATGGTCGCCGAGGGCGTGCTCGACGAGCCGCCGGTCGATGCGATCTTCGGCCTGCACGTGATGCCGCTGGAACAGGGCACGCTCTGGTCGCGAGCCGGCGGCCTGATGGCCAGCTCCGACCGCGTGCGCATCGTCGTCCACGGCAAGCAGACGCACGGCGCGGCGCCGTGGGGCGGCGTCGATCCGATCACCGTCAGCGCGCAGATCGTCACGGCGCTGCAGACGATCGTGAGCCGGCAGATCGATCTCACGGAGGCGCCGGCCGTCGTGACGATCGGCAGGATCACGGGCGGCGTGCGGTTCAACATCATCCCCGACACCGTCGAGATGGAAGGCACCATCCGCGCGCTCGATCCGAACGTGCAGCGCGACATCCACGCACGAGTCAAGCGCACCGCCGAACTGGTCGCGGAGAGCGCGGGCGCCCGCGCCGAGGTCGAGCTCGAGATCAACACCGCGCCGGTGCTCTACAACGACGCGGCGCTCACGGATCTGATGACACCCACGCTCCGCCGCGTCTCGGGCAACCGCTTCTTCACGGCCAAGCCGCGGACGCTCGCCGAGGACTTCGCGAAGTTCCAGCAGAAGGTGCCGGGCTTGTTCTTCTACCTGGGTGTGAACCGGCCGGGCGCCGCTGCGGCCAGCGTCGCCGAGAATCACTCGCCGCTCTTCTTCGTGGACGAGGGCGCGCTGCCGACCGGCGTCCGCGCGATGGCCAGCCTGGCGCTCGATTACCTCGGCATGCACGCGAGGTAGCCGCGGCGCCGAACCGCCCGCACGTCGTGCGAGGGCCCGGCGCCGCAGGCCGCCGAGGGGCTACTTGCCGGCGAAGCCGCCGTCCACCAGCAGCGACTGGCCGGTGACGTACTGAGACTCGTCGGAGGCGAAGAAGGCCACGACCGTCGCCACTTCGCGGGGCTGGCCGGCGCGGGCGAGCGAGATCTGCGCGAGCACCTGCGGCAGGATCTCGGCCGACTTCATCACCCAGTCGGTCATGTCGGTCTCGATCAACCCCGGATGCACGCAGTTCACCCGGATCCCGTGCGCCGCCACCTCGAGGGACATGTTGCGCGTGAGCGCCTCGAGGCCGAGCTTCGTGGGCGCGTAGTGCGTCCGCCCGGGCAGCGACTTGTGCGCCTGCACCGATCCGATGTGGACGATGTTGCCGGGCCGGCCCGCCGCGATGTTGCGGCGGCAGAAGATCTGGGCGTTCAGCCAGCACGCGCGGAGGTTGATGTCCACGAGCCGCGTCCACTGATCGTCGGTCAGCTCGAGGAACGGCGTGATCGTCTCGATGCCCGCGTTGTTGACGAGGATGTCGATGTGGCCGAACTCCTTCGTCACGGCCTCGAACATCGCTTCGGCCTGCTGGCGATTGGCGACGTCGGCCTTGACCGTCATCGCGCGACGCCCCTTGCTCCGGACGTAACTGGCGACGTCCTCCGCGCCGCCCGGCGTCGCGAAGTAGTTCACTGCCACGTCGGCGCCTTCCTCGGCGAACACCTCGGCGATGCCACGGCCGATCCCGCGGCTGGCTCCTGTCACCAGCGCCACTTTGCCCTTGAGTTTCACGACCCCTCCTGCGTCAAAAGCGGGCCGGCTCCACGGTGAGCCGCCGGCCCCTCCTCGCGTGCTGTCGCACGGCTGCTGGAAACTATAGCCCGCCTGAGCCTCGGCCGGCTGCGGCGGCCGGCCAGCCGTGGGCCCGGCGACGCGGCGCGATCAGGAGATCACGCCTCGCCGCACGGCGTACAACACCAGCTCCGCCGTGCTGTGGAGATCGAGCTTCTGCAGGATGTGCGAGCGATGGGTCTCGACCGTGGTCGGGCTGATGCAGAGCAGCTCCGCGATGCGTTTGTTGCTCTTGCCTTCGGCCACGAGCTGGAAGATCTCGCGCTCACGCTCCGACAGCGCCTCGTAGCGGTCACCGGCCCCCTTCTCGGCGAGGTGCCGCACGTAGTCGTCGAGCATGATGCTCGCCACCGCGGGGCTGAAGAACGACTCGCCGGCCGACACGGCCAGCACGGCCCGGATGAGATCGGTGTCGGCGGAGTCCTTCACGAGGTAGCCGCGCGCGCCCGCGCGGAGCGCGCGGATGATCGACCCTTCGTCGGCGTGCATGCTGAGCATCAGCACGTTCGTGCCGGGAGCCTTGCGGGTGATCTGCGCGGCCGCGTCGATGCCGTTCATCTCGGGCATCGAGACGTCGACGATGGCCACGTCCGGCTGCAGGTCGACGGCCATCCGCACGGCCTCGCGCCCGTCGCGCGCTTCTCCAACGACCGACCACTCCTGTCGTTCCTCGAGGATCTTCCTGATGCCCTGGCGCACCAGCGTGTGATCGTCGCCAATGAGGATCTTGAGCTTCTTCGACATACGGCTAGCCGGTCTGAACGGGAGCGAGCACGGGCGCGCTCCCGACCGTAGCGTCGGGCTGAGCGCCGGGAAGCGGGAGCTCCGCGATCAACATCGTGCCGCAGCCGGGAGCGCTCTTGACGGTGAACACGCCGCCCGCCTGGATTACGCGCTCGCGGATGCCCGTGAGGCCGAGACCCGAGCGCGGGCCGTCCGGACCAGCATCCGGCTGGAACCCCACGCCATCGTCGGAGACCGTGAGCACGGCGTTCTCTCCCGATGGCGAGAGCGACACGCCGCAGCGAGTGGCGGACGCGTGACGCAGGACGTTCGTCACGGCTTCCTGCACGATGCGATAGACCGCCAGCTCGGTCGGCGGCAGAAGCCGCTGTCCCAAGGGCAGAGAGGTGAACTCGATCGCGATCTCCTGGCGCCGCGCGATCGCCTGTACGTACGCGCGAATGGCGTCGATCAGGCCGAGCTGGTCGAGCTCCGGCGGATGGAGCAGGTGCGACACGTCGCGGACCGCGGTGAGCGCCTCCTCAGCGAGGGCGCGCGCGTCGCCGAGCGAGACGGCACCCGCGCCGCGGCGCTCCGCCTGCCCCAACTCGAGCTTCAGCGCGGTCAGCAGTTGACCGACGCCGTCGTGAAGCTCGCGGGCGATGTGCTGGCGCTCCTCTTCCTGCGCGTTGACGAGCCGCGCCGACAGATCCTGGAGCGCGGCGGCGGTCGCCGCGTCCTGCTGCTGCCGCGCGCGGAGCTGGCGCTCGAGGCGGCCGACGCGCACCGTCGCGACGAGGCCGATGACGATGCCGACGAGCGCGCCGAACACGAGCGCCTGCCAGGAGCGCTGCTGCATCGCGCCGTGCAGACGCGCCATCTCGGCCTGGTGCGCGAGATAGGCGTCGCGATTGAGGCGCTGGAGATCGTTGGAGACGCGGATCGCGGCGTCGCGCTTCGGCGTCACCCGATCGAGCAGCTCGGCGGCCGTCGTCGAGCCCCACTGTCCGGCGTCGATCGCCAGGAAGTCATGGTTGGCGCGCCGCAGTTGCTGGATGCCGGTGCGCAGCCGGCCGATGTGCTCGCGCTCGGCGTTCGAGCCAAGGACCGGCTCGTACGCCGCGAGCCGCCCGTCGGCCGTCTCGAGCGCGGCATCGACCTGGGTGCGGTAGTGCTGAAGGCCCGGGCGCGTATCGATCAGCGCGTCGCGAAGCGTGATGGCGGCGCGGTCGAGATCATGCCGGACGTCGGTCAGCAGGGCCTCTGCCGCCGCGTACCTGGCGGTGACGGCCTCGGCTTCGCCTTCGAGGAAACGGACCCGCTGGAGGAACGAGTAGCCGGTGAAGAGCCAGCCGCCCAGCGTCAACATCATGGCAACGACGAGCACCGACAGGATGGTCGGGCGTCGTCGCCAGAGAGGTGTGCCCGCGTCTCGGGCAGCAGTGGACGGGCCGCCAACAACGGTCATCGGGGTGATCCGGTGGCGTGAATCCTACTCCATACGACATCGGAGTGGGAGTCCCCTTCTTCAGCCCTTACCGTCTTGCCGTCGCGGGGGATACCAGGAGCGGCCGGACGGCCGGCCCCTGAGCGGCGCTGCGGTCAGTCGGCCCGGTTCTTCGCCGGGATCACCACCCACTGCCGGCTCTGGACGTTCACGCCGGGACGCGCGACCTTCACCTTCAACTGGCGGGGGCGGCCGTCGCGGTCGGATTCCTCGGGCTGGACGCCCAAGAGGTAGTGGGCGGACGTCTCGCGGAGCACGCGGTCGAACGCGAACCCGCCCGCGCCGACCGGGACGTAGATTCGCGTGCCGCCCGCCGCGGCCGAGAACTCGTCGAGCCAGTTGCCGTAGAGCAACCGGTCGCGGTTGTTGGCCGACGTCGCCAGGCGCGTCGACGCGATCGACATCGAGCTCGCGCTCTCCACCTGGACGGAATACACGGTCGCGTTGGCCATGGCGGCGATCTGCCCCAGCACGCGCGACATGTCGCCGACGTCAGGACGACCATCCTTGCGGTCGCTGACGAGCACGCCGGCGCTCACGAGCACCACCGCCTTGCGTCCTGGCATCTCGGCAAGGCCGCGCAAGAGCGCGCCCAGGCCGTTGAGGCTCGTCGCCGCCTGGTTCTCGAGGTGCGGCGCGAGCGACGCCACGTCGTTGAGGATGTTCGACGCGCAGTCGGCCTGGCCGGGGCATTCCCGGCGCATGACGCGGACGACGGTGTCCCAGTCCGGCGGGATGAGCGTGCTCTGCTGACCCGACCCCGGTGCACCCGGGATGGTGCCGTCGAGCGCAATGACGTTCTGGCGGGTCTGGATCCCCATCCCGAGCGCCGCCGTCATGTCGATGACCTCGGAGGGCGCGAGGTTGAACCGGCTGTGCGGCATCCACTTCTCGCCCGTCACCCGGGCCAGGTCCGAGCGGATCCTGGCGCGCTCGGTCGTCGGCTCGAGCCGCGGCCCGGAGGGATAGACGTAGAGCCCGATCTTGTCGTGCGGATCCAGCGCGTCGATGAAGTGCTGTGCGGCTTCCATCGCCGGCCCCGTGGTGCCCGGTGCGAAGCTGCTGTTGTCCACCGCGAGGATGAAGGTGCGGCCCGTTTCCGAGACGGGCGCCACGTCGACCGCCGCGCGCGGCATAGCCTTCGCGCCCTTCAGGCCGACGGTGCTCGACTCCGCCTGGCGGACGAATTGCGCGGAGATGACGCGCCTGGGCGCGCCGTTGATCGAGACGGTGAACGACTCCGGGCCGATCTCTCCCACGGGGATGCCGTCGCGATCGACGACCTGCACGTCCACCGCGATGAGATCGACGGCCGACCGGAAGACGGTGTCCTGCGGCGCGGCCACGGCCACCAAGCCGAGCGCGATCGTCAGAAACGGAACGAGATGCCGGGCGGCAACCCGGCGCGATGTAGAGACGCGTGGCGGCACCATGACGGGCATGGACCAGACTCCCGGCAGACGCGGCGGCGTCCACCTCGAACCAATGAATCCAGAGGGTGAGGAAAGCGAACCCAGAACAGTGTAGCGCGACGCGGACCCGCTCGAGCCGGAATTCGTGAGGCTCGGACGGCTCCTCGCGCGCCGTCACGGGCGCCTGCCGTTGGGGGAGCGGCGGCGGTCCGGACTGCCCGCGGTTCGGGTCGACCATAGCCGCGCGTGCACCTGGCTGTCAATCCGCACGCGGCCCGCCGGTTTTCTGCGGCAATTCTGGCCAACCGTGCCCGTGATCTGCTGCCTGGCGCTACCGTCGAGGCCCCCGGCTGATGCCCCCGAGCATCTCAAGATGTCCTACTGTCTTCTGTGGCCTTTGCATACTGGCGTTTCGGTGCTAGAGTGGCCGCGATCTGTCGCCAATCTAAGGCCAGTACCGGATTAGCTGGGGGCTGATCGTTTCACTCTGCGGTGGGAAACCACCGGAGAAGGAGCCGCAAATGGATGGAAGGTTGAGGATGGGAGCGCGGGTCTGGGCCTGCGTTTCCGCATTGCTCCTCGTCGTCGGCACGGGCATCGCGTCCGCGCAGACCGGGAGTGCCACACTGACCGGCACGGTCGCCGACAACGTCGGCGTCGTCCCGGGTGCAACCGTGACTGCCACCCAAGCGCAGACCAACGTGGTCCGCACGGGTGTGACGAACGACCAGGGCGTGTTCCGTATTCCCGCCCTGCCGCCTGGCCGCTACACGGTGAAGGTGGAGATGGATGGATTCCGCCCGCTGACGATCGCGGAGTTCAACCTGCTCGCGAACGAAATCCGCGACCTCGGCAAGCTGGCCATGTCGGCCGGCGGCGTCTCGGAATCGGTGACCATCACGGCGGAAGTGACGCCGGTGCAGACGGCGACGAGCCAGCTCACCAAGAACATCACGGGCGACACGCTCGTCTCGGTGCAGGTCAAGGGGCGCGACATCTTCGGCATGATGAAGATCCTGCCGGGCGTCATCGACTCCAAGGCGAGCCGCGACTACGCAGCGTGGGACTCCGGCCGCTACCTGAGCATCAACGGCGGCAACTCGCTGAACAAGAACACGACGATTGACGGCGTGCCGGTCGGCGAGGAAGGCGGCAACGGCACGACGCACATCACGCCGAACATCGAC